>NZ_JBTMXA010000019.1:0-65387 GCF_054489545.1 Mesorhizobium sp. A556 | reverse complement strand
GCCGGCTCGCAGCCGTCCAGGCAGATCGCAATCGCCGGAACGCGCGGCCAAGGATAATCCCGCCCATTGACGGAAACGGTGACGGGGGACATCTGATTCATGGCGATCTTCTCTGCGAGCTAGGCGAACGCTCTGTTCGCGTTTCATCTCAGTCGCACTCCTTTTGGACCAAACTGACCCATCTGGAAAATCGCAATTCTGAATTGTCGAGATAGAAATAAGCTATAGCGCAGTGCGGGCCTCAAGAGGCATTTGCGCCGACGCGCGCCAGCAGACCGCTCCAGGAGGCTGGAGCATTGGTTATGCGGATAGCGTCCACGGGTTGCTCAAGGAGCAAGGACCGACTGCATGAAGGCCTCTATCTTGGGCGAATGCTGGCGTTCCACCAGGCAGGCCAGCCGATATTCCGTCCGGATGGTCGCGTCCGAGATATGGACGACCTTGAGGCGAGGGTGGGCGACGAACTCGAAGTCCGCGACGATGCCGATGCCAAGGCCCCGTTCGACCGCTTTCCAGACGCCCTCCCGGCTGCCGATTTCGAGCAGGGGCTTGATGGGGACATTGGCCTTTTGCGCGGCAGCCTCGAAGGCACGGCGGGTGGTTGATCCGGTTTCACGCAGGATCAGCGGCTGCTCGGCCAGTTCGGCGATCATGATGCTTTCACGGTCGCGCCAGGGATGATCGGTGTTGATGAAGACCACCACTTCATGCGTGCTGAATGCGACCGAATGGACGCGCGGATCGTCGACGACATGCGCGACGACGGCTACATCCGATTCGAGATCGAGTATCCTTTGCAGCGTCTGGTCGGAGTTGCCCAGAAGCATGCTGACCGAGATGGAGGGATAGCGCGCCAGGAAACGCGCGATCATTTCGGTGGCATGGAACGGCCCGACGGCGGCGACGCGCAACTGGCCGGTGGTCAATTTTCCGCTGCTGAGCAGCAGTTCCTCGGCTTCCTCGGACAGGCTCATGATGCGCCGGCTTATATCGAACAGGGTCGCGCCCGTTTCGGTCAGTTCGACGCGCCGTCCGCGCCGCACCAGCAGCTCGACGCCATAGCGCTCCTCAAGCTCCTTGACCTGCGTGGTCACGGTCGGCTGGCTGATGCGCAATGCCTTGGCAGCGGCCGTGAAACCGTGATTTTCGGCCACTGCGTGGAAGGAGCGGAGGTGGGTGAATACTATAGCCACAGTCAATGATAATCGACGGAAATTTGTATTAGTCAATGGATCAAGAGTTAGACAGACTGCCCTGACCGAACGTTTTCAGGACAGGATTTCTACCGTGTGGTCATATCGCAATCCAGTTGAAGTCCGCTTTGGTTGCGGTAGCTTTTCCATGTTGGCCGATGTCATCGGCGGTCGTCGCTATGCGCTGGTGACCTACGGCGAACCCTACTTCCAGACCCTTCGCGAACAGCTCGAGGCGAAAGCCGGAAAGCCGGTGCTGGTCATAGACGATATCGCGCCCAATCCCGATATTGCCCTCCTGAAAGAGCAGACGGAACGCTTTTCGAGCCTGTCGGCGCAGCCGCAGCTCATCGTGGCGATCGGCGGCGGGTCGGTGATCGACTCCGCCAAGGTCTTCGCGGCGGCTCGGGGCGATTTCATCGCGGTCGATGCCTATCTGAGGAAACGGACCGGCGCCGAAACGATCCAGCCGTGGCCGCTCATTGCCGTTCCGACGACGGCAGGCACCGGAAGCGAAGTCACCTGCTGGGGCACCGTCTGGGACAATGCCGGCGGCGCGAAGCTGTCGCTCGCGCATCCCGCCCTTTATCCGGAAGTATCGCTCGTCGACCCTGAACTGATGACGGGCAAGCCGCGCGGCTTGACCATTCAGACGGGCCTCGATGCATTGTCGCATTCGCTTGAGAGCCTGTGGAACCGCAACGCCAATCCGGTCTCGATGGCGCATGCGGTGACGGCGGCGCGCGGGGTTCTTTCCACGCTGCCGCATCTCGCCGACGACCTGCTCAACGTCGAATTGCGTGAACGGATGGCGCGAGCCGCGACATCGGCAGGGTTTGCCTTTTCCAACACCAAGACGGCCATTGCCCACTCGCTGTCTTACCCGATCACGTTGCGCCACGGCGTCCCGCATGGAATCGCCTGCTCGTTCTCGTTGCCGATGATCATCCGCAGCGTTGCCGGCCAGGGCGGGCTCTGTGCCGAGGGCTTGCGCGCAATCTTCGATGCGGACGCCCACGGCGCCGCCGACCAGCTCGCCGCAACCTTGCACAAGCTTGATGTCGCGACCGATCCCCAGCATTACGGTATCGACGATGCCGAGTGGCGAGAACTGATCGACCTGGCCTTCGATGGGGAGCGTGGCCAGAATTTTGTTGGAAATCGGGAGGACCTGCTGGCAGCTGGCGGTTTTTACAAGGGAAGACGCATGGCTGTCGCATAATCGAAACATCGCGGCTGGTGCTGCCGGGTAGCCGGTACTCACGCCGCATCACCGTGTTCATGGGAGGAATACATGACTTTTCTGAAATGCTCTGTCGTTGGACTGGCAACCATCGGTGCCGTCATCGCTTACACATGCAGCGGCGCTCTCGCCGAGGAATGCAAGGACCCAAAGGCACTCGTCTTTTCGATCATTCCGACCGAGGAGACGACGCAGGAACTCGACATCTACAAGCCGCTCCTCGACAAGCTCAAGGAGAAGACCGGCAAGAGCGTCGAGTTTTTCATGCCGACATCCTACGCCTCGGTCATCGAGGGAATGGTCAATGGCTGGGTGCAGATCGGCGTGCACGGGCCCAATTCCTACGTGCTCGCCAAGGAGAAAGACCCCAAGCTCGAGGTTTTCGCCACTTACACCAAGACCAAAGGTCATTTCCAGGAAGAGGGTCCGGGCTACCGCGCCGTGCTTCTGGTCAAGGCCGATTCCAAATTCGATAGCATCGAGTCGCTGAAGGGATCGGTCGTCGGGCTCGCCGATCCGGCGAGTACGTCGGGAAATCTTCTGCCGCGTATGGTTTTTGGCGAGAAGATCGGCACCGGGCCCGAACTCGAGAAATATTTCTCCAAGGTCGTCTATACCGGCGGCCATGACCAATCGGCGCTCGCCGTCAAGGAAGGCCGCGTCGACGACGCCTTCGTCGCGACCCACCGCCTTGACAATGTGATCGATCGGGGGCTCGCAAAGAAGGAAGATTTCCGCGTGCTCTGGGAATCTGATGTCATCCCCCAGGACCCGATGGTCTATCGCAGCGATCTCTGCGAGCCGCTCAAGGCCTCGATCCGCGATGCGTTTCTGACACTGCACGAGGACCCGGCCTCGAAGCCGTTCTTTGATGGCATCAACTCGACGAAATTCGTTGCCATGAAGGACAGCGACTACGACATTATCCGCAAGCTGGTTGCCGCCGAGAAGGCCGCAAGCAAGTGAGGCACGAAATGATCACGGCTGAGAACTGCGGGTCCCGCGGTTCTCAGTCCAATCGGATGGCGGCGATGTCGATTCTGGAAGTGCGTAACCTCAAGGTCAGCTATACGGCCAATGGCCCGCAGATATTGAAGGGGATCGACTTCGAGGTTGGCGCCGACGATTTCTGCGCGGTCATTGGACCCAGCGGGGCCGGAAAATCGACGCTGGTCCGCTGCATCAACAGGCTGGTCGAGCCTTCCGATGGCGACATCATCCTGTTTGGCCAGTCGGTTCGCACGCTCAATGGCGGCGACTTGCGGCGGCTGCGGCGGCGCATCGGCATGATCTTCCAGGAGTTCAACCTGGTCAACCGCATGTCGGTCATGGACAATGTGCTGTCCGGCCGCCTTGGCTATACGGGCGCGGTACGCAGCTTCTTCAAGGCCTTCGCCAGGGAGGATATCGATCGCGCCCTGCATCTTCTGGAACGTGTCGGCCTTTCGGACCATGTGGACAAGCGGGCCGATGCGTTGTCCGGCGGGCAGCGCCAGCGCGTCGGCATCGCCCGCGCGCTCATGCAGAAGCCGGAAATCCTGCTTCTCGACGAGCCGACATCGGCGCTCGACCCCAAGATTTCACGCGACGTCATGGGGTTGATCCGGGAACTTGCGGCCGAGTTTTCGGTGCCCGTGCTCTGCAACATCCACGATGTCCAGCTTGCGCTGGAAACCTGCAATCGCATCATCGGCATGCAGGACGGTTACAAGAAATTCGACGGTCCGACCGAAGGCATGCGCAAGCAGGATCTGGACGAGATCTACGCCATGGAAGTGCTGTGATGAGCATGGCGACGGTTTCCGGGCACGGTTACGAGGCCTATCTCGCGCACAAGCGCAGCCGTCGCATCAACAACTGGCTGCTCGTTGCCGGGGCGCTGGTGCTGCTTGCCTGGTGCTTCTGGGACACGATCATGTTCGACACCGACTGGGCGCGGATGGGCGGTGCGCTCGGCGTAGTCGGTACGGTGAAACGCTTCTTTCTGATCGACTGGTCTTTATTGCCCAAGCTCGTTGTCCCGGCGTTGGAAACGCTGATGATGGCGACGCTTGGAACCATCCTCGGCTGCTTCCTGTCGCTGCCGGTCGCGTGGTTCGGCGCGGCCAACGTCACGCCAAACAAATACATCATCTACCCGCTCGGCCGCTTCCTGATGGTCCTTTCGCGGTCGATCCACGAGATCATCTGGGCGCTGCTGTTCGTGGGTGCGGTCGGCCTTGGCGCGCTGCCCGGCATCCTGGCGGTCGCGGTGCGCTCGGTCGGCTTCATCTCGAAGATTACCGCAGAGGCGATCGAGAACATCGACCCCAAGCCGGTGGAAGCGATCCGCGCCGTTGGCGGCAACCAGTTCCAGGTCATGTATTACGGCATCGTGCCGCAGATAATGCCGGTCATCATCGGCACCATCATTTTCGAATGGGACATCAACATCCGCCGGTCGGCCATCATGGGTCTGGTTGGCGCGGGCGGGCTTGGCCTGGTGTTCTTCAGGCAGATGGCCATGTTCAACTATGGCGGCGTCACCCTGGTGGTGCTGGCCGTGCTGGTGCTGATCGCCATCGGCGAAGTCATTTCCCATTACGCTCGCAAAGCTGTCATTTGAGGAGGCGACGATGTCCATGACTGCCACCGACATCCGCCCGATTCCCGGCCCGCCGCGCAAATGGTCGCGCTATCGCCATCCGGCATCGACGATCCGCTTCTCCGTCATGCTAGCGGTGCTGGCGTTCCTCGGCTACTCGATCGCCTTTCTCAATATCGACCTGTCGCGCATTCTCGGAGCTTTCCCTCGACTGGCGCAGATCCTGGCGACCCGCTACTTCCCGCCGGACATGGAGTATGTGTCGGACGCGGATTTCCTGCGTTCCGTTCTCCGCACCCTGGAAATGTCGCTGCTGGGCGGCTTCGTCGGCGTGGTCTGCTCGGTTCCGCTGGCCTGGCTGGCCGCGCGGAACATCACGATCAGCAAGCGCATCGCCTATCCACTGGGCCGCTTCGCCATCATGGGCAGCCGCTCCATCCACGAGACGATCTGGACGATCCTGTTCGTCACCGTGCTTGGCTTCGGCATGCTGGCCGGTACGCTGGCGCTGACCCTGTTCTGCATCGGCTTTGCGGGCAAGCTGTTCTCGGACGAACTTGAAGCGATCGACATGGGCCCGGTCGAAGCTATGCGCTCGGTCGGCGCCAGTCCGCTTCAGGTGTTCCAATATGCGGTCCTGCCGCAGGTGCGCGTCGCCTTCACCGGCATCGCCATCTACACGTGGGATGTCGCTTTCCGCGCTGCTACCGTCGTCGGCTTTTTCGGCGGCGGCGGTATGGGCTGGTATCTGAAGCGCACGACGCAGCAGATGGAAAGCACGCGGGTCGCCGCCATCCTGCTGGTCATCATCGGCCTGGTCCTCATCGCCGAGATCGCTTCCGGCTGGCTGCGCAAGCGCATTGGCGACATGCGGTAGCCCGGCAGGCATGACTTCGCAGATGCTTGTATCGGCATGGTGAATTGCATTTTTTGAATTGGCCTTTGCCGGCCCGCATCGGCATCTATCGAGACACGTCAGTTGAGTGCGTGATCGAGGATGGCCAAAGTGGTGCAAGTCTATTGCAATAAGCGCTACATGCCCGAAGACGAGGCGCGCATCGGCCTGTTCGATCGCGGGTTTCTCTTTGGGGACGCGGTCTACGAAGTGACCGCCGTGATTGGCGGCAGGCTGATCGACAATGATTTCCATCTCGGCCGCCTGCAACGGTCCCTTGCCGAAATGGGCATTCCCATGCCCATGACACTGCCCGAGATAGAGGTCATCCAGAGGGAACTGATCGCGCGCAACGGGCTGGATGAAGGAACGGTCTATCTCCAGATTTCGCGCGGGCAGGCCAAACGCAATTTCCTGTTTGCCGATGATCTCGAGCCGACCTTCGTTGCCTTCACAAGCGCCCGGAAACTCGTCGGCACCAAGCCCCAGGCCGAAGGCATCGCCGTCGCGCTGGCCCCCGATCCGCGCTGGATGCGGCGCGACATTAAAACCGTCATGCTGCTGGGGCAGGTTCTGGCAAAGCACGCAGCCGCCAAGGACGGCTTCGACGATGTCTGGTTCGTCGAAGACGGACAGGTGACCGAAGGCGCATCGGCGACGGCTTTCATCGTCACTCACGACCGCCGTGTCGTGACCCGCGCCAACTCGCAAACCATCCTGCCAGGCTGTACGCGGCGGGCGGTAAAGCTTCTGTGTGAAGGTGAGGGCATCGTATTCGAAGAGCGCGCTTTTTCGCCCGAGGAAGCATTTTCGGCGGCGGAAGCCTTCCTGACATCGGCCTCCAGCCTGGTCACGCCGGTCGTCCGTATTGCCGACGTTAAGATCGGAAACGGCGAACCTGGTCCATTGACACGCCGCCTGCAGGAAATTTACCTACAGGCGGCCCTTGCCTGATGAGCGGCTTTTGCCCGGTGAGCGGCTTTTGATTGATGAACGGGACCTGAGAATGGGCGCGGCACGGCATCTGGGGCTTGGTGTGGGGCGGCTGCCGCCCGGCCGAAACAACGCCATCACCGACGTGCCGGGCGTGCTGGTCGGCCACAAGACGCTTGTCGGGGATGGATTGGCGACGGGCGTCACGGCCGTGCTGCCGCATGGCGGCGACCTGTTTCGCTCCAAGGTCAGGGGGGCGGTGGAGATCATCAACGGTTTCGGCAAGTCCGCCGGGCTGATGCAACTGGCCGAACTGGGCACGATCGAAACCCCGATCCTTTTGACCAATACATTCTCGGTCGCGCCATGTGCCGAGGCGCTGATCCGGCGCGCCATTGCCGCCAACCCGCAGATCGGGCGCGAAACCGGCACGGTCAACCCTGTCGTATGCGAATGCAACGATGGCTCAATCAACGATATCCAGGCCATGGCTGTCACCCGGCATGACGCCGAGGCGGCGCTGGACGCAGCTGGCGCGGGCCCGGTCGGGCAGGGCAGCATCGGTGCGGGCACCGGCATGACGTCCTTCGGCTTCAAGGCCGGTATTGGCAGCGCCTCCCGTGCGCTCGAAATCGGGTCCCGCGCCTTCACGCTCGGCGCGCTGGTGCTCTCCAATTTCGGCAGGACGGGCGACCTTGTTCTCCCGGACGGCCGCAGGGCCGATCCAAAAGGGCTCATACGGCCTGAAAGCGGATCGATCATCGTCCTTGTCGGCACGGACCTGCCGCTTGACGACCGGCAGTTGAACCGCGTTGCGCGCCGTGCGGGTGCCGGCATCGCCCGTCTCGGTTCCTATTTTGGGCACGGCAGCGGCGATATCGCCATCGCCTTCACCACCGCCGATCCGCTGCCGCATACTGCGTCTTCGCCGTTCATCTCGATTTCGCGCATGGATGACGGATATATCGACATCGTTTTCGAAGCAGTTGTGGAAGCAACGAGCGAGGCCGTCCTGAATGCCCTGTTCGCTGCTGAAAGTACGGTCGGGCGAGACGGCCGCACTTTTCCGGCGTTGACCGACTGGTTGGAGAGGACCCCTTGAGCATGAAGATTTTCATTTCGGCCGATATCGAAGGCACCGCCGGCATTAACGCCTGGAATGAAGCGGAAAAAACGCATGCCGATTATCTGGAATTCCGCCAACTGATGACCGCCGAGGTTCTGGCGGCCTGCGAGGGCGCACAGGCTGCCGGCGCGACCGAGATTGTCATCAAGGATGCGCATGACAGCGGGCGCAACCTCCTTCTCGAACACATGCCGGCATGCGTGCGCATCGTCAGGGGCTGGTCGGGACACCCGGACGCCATGATGTTCGGGGCCGACGAAAGCTTCGATGCGGCGCTTTATACCGGCTACCATTCCAAGGCCGGCGTCGAGGACAACCCGCTCGCCCACACATCGACATTGCGCATATCGAGGCTGATGCTGAATGGAGAAATGGCCTCCGAATTCACGTTGAACGCGCTATGTGCCGCGCGCTACGGCTTGCGCTCGGTATTTCTGTGCGGTGACGAAGGCATTTGCGCGGACGCCAGAGCCCTCGTGCCGGGCATCGTTACCGTCGAGACACTCAAGGGCGTCGGTGCATCCACCATTTCCATCGCACCGGCGGCAGCGCGCGCTGCGATCCGCGAGGGCGTCGAAAAGGCGCTCGGCGAACGGGCGCGTCAGGCTGTGCCGCTAATTCCCGATCAGATCGAGATGGTCATCGAATTCAGCAATCCCGTCGATGCCTATCGCGCCTCCTGGTATCCCGGCGTGCGCGGGCATGGGCCGCGTGCCGTCGCCTTTGCGTCCAGCGATTATTTCGAAGTGCTACGCGCCTATCGCTTCATGCGGAGTTGAGGCGTTCATCGGCCAGCGTTTTGGAAGCCAGCACCTTGGAGGATTGCCAGATCGCTTCCACCATCGGGCTGCGGGTTGCGTCCGAGCTGCGATACAGCCGGACCTCGAGATCGAGCGTCCAGGTGGGATTGGCTGAACAGGCGACGAGACCGCCGCTGGAAATGTCTTTCTCGACGAGACTTTCCGGCAGCCAGCAGATGCCGGCACCCGCCAGCGTCAGTTCCTTGAGGCCGGCGCTGATCGTGCTTTCGTGCACCGTTTGACGCCGGAAGGGTGAGTGTTTCGAAAACAGCCTTCCAAGCGCTACGCCAAAGAACGAACTGTGACCGTAGCCCAGATAGGGCAAAGGCCGGGTCACCGTGTCCGGCCTGTCCAGAATACCTGCCGCATGCACCGGCTTGTCGAGGCGCAACTCCGGCGCAGCAACGGGGATCAGCCGGTCCGCGCCGATGGTCAGGAAGGCGAACTTGTCGCGGTCGAGGTGAAACGGCACTTCGCGGTGTGCGTAGGTGAGAAAAAAGTCGGTCTCATGATCGGTCAGCGCGGCGAGGTTCGCCTCGATGCCGCCCCTGTCGGCGATGAAGGACGTGCCGAACTTGCGGGTCGTGCGCTGCAATTCCCGCAGCCAGTCGGGAAAGAACGTGATGGTCAAGGTGTGGAGGGAGGCAAAGCGTACGAGGCCCTGTTCGGCGGGCGGGCGCAGCGATTCGCGCACCGAATAGAACATCCGGATCGCATCCTGCGCCATGGGGAGAAAATTGCGCCCGGCCGGTGTCAGTTCGGCCGGCATGGTGGCGCGGCTGATGAGCGGCGCGCCGACCCATGTTTCAAGCTGCTTGATGCGTCGGCTGAAGGCCGGTTGGGTGACATTGCGGATTTCGGCCGCGCGCGAAAAGCTCGATGTCTCGGCAAGCGTTACGAAATCCTCCAGCCATTTGATCTCCACCGAGCCCCCCTTGTTTGCGGCAGACAGCCGATTTTGAGCCGGAATTTTCCCTGAACTTGCAATGTATTTCATTCTAATTGCAATGCTATGCAAATTTTGCATAGCATGTTGCGAAAACCGAATTGGCCACGAGCCGGCCGACACCGCAACGTGAAACGAACAAGCTGGCAGGCAAGCTGGCGTCCGGGAGGGTACCGTTTTGAATTCCGCTGTCGATCCGGCAGAATTTCCGGATGCCGTTGACACAAGCAGATCTACCCAGCTTACTGAACACGACTGAGCGGCATCGTAACTCCGGGGGATGATTTGGGGCAGCCATCGATGCGCTTGTGAGATACGCGATGAGGTCGGGTGCGAGGGCTGTCCGGCCGGTGCACGGCGACGGATCGGCACTTCTCGTCAACCAAAGCTGGCGACGCCTTGCGCGCGCCTGGGGGAATAAAAAGCAATATGACTTCCGTAGATAAGGCCGACCTCGTCCTGCATAGCGGCAAAATATGGACCGGCTACGGCAATCCGGTCGTAGAGGCGATTTCGGTCCTTGGGAACAAGGTGCTGGCCAGCGGCTCGAATACCGATATCAAGGCGTCGATCGGCCCGGATACGAAAGTCGTCGATCTGGCCGGCCGCTTTGGCATGCCCGGTCTGAACGACGCGCACCTGCATCTGATCTCGACGGGGCTTCTGCGCAGCAAGGTCGATGCGACGCCGGATGCGGCACCTACCCGCAGCGCGCTGGTTGCCGCCCTTCAGGCGCGTGCCGCCCAAACGCCCAAGGGTGAATGGGTGACGGCGCGCGGATTTGACCAAACCCGTTATCCCGACGGCCAGATGCCCACGCTAAGGGAACTGGACGCGGCCTTGCCCGACCACCCGGTTTCGGTCACGCGCGCCTGCGGCCATGTCACCATCGTCAATTCGCGGGCGATGGCGCTGGCGGGGATCGACATCGACACGCCCGATCCGGATGGCGGCCTCATTGAGCGCGAGGGGGGCGAACTGACCGGACTGCTGGCGGAGAACGCCCAGCATCTCGTCTATGAGGTCCAGCCGACGCCGTCTCTTGCCGATATTGTCGACGCCATCGAGGCGGGCGGCCATCACCTTTTGCAGTTCGGCATCACGTCCTGCATGGACGCGGCCGTCGGCCAGATCGACGGGATGACCGAGATCGAGGCTTATCAACAGGCCGAGGGTAGCGGCCGGCTGCCGGTCCGGGTCTGGGCGACGCTGCTGGGCGATCCGGGGTCGTCCATCGTCGAGCCGTGCCATGCCATGGGCCTCGTCACCGGCAGCGGCAGCGCCCTGTTCCGCATCGGCGGCGTAAAAATCTTCACGGACGGCTCGGCCGGCGGGCGAACGGCCTGGATGCGCCAGCCCTATGTCGGCCAGCCCGACAATGTCGGCATTCAGATGCTACCCGATGCCCAGTTGTTCGAACTGGTCGACCGCTATGCAGCGCTTGGCTATACGCTGGTCTTCCATGGCATCGGCGACGCGGCAATAGACCAGTTGGTGCGCGCCTATGAGCGGGTGCGCGCCGCCAATCCGGACCACACCCACCGTCACCGGATCGAGCATTGCGGCTATGTCGACGATGCGCTCAACCAGCGCATGTTGAAGGCGGGCGTGCTGCCCGCGCCGCAGCAGGCCTTCATCTATGATTTCGGCGATGCCTACGTCCTGGTGCTCGGGCTGGAGCGCGGCTTGCGGTCCTATCCGATCGCGACCTGGGATCGCCTGGGGATGAAGCCGTCCACCGGCAGCGATTCGCCGGTCTGCTCGCCCAATCCCTTCCCGGATCTCTACGCCATGCTGACGCGCAAGACGCACAAGGGCACGGTGATGGACGCGTCCGAGATACTGACGCGCGAACAGGCCTTGCGCGCCTATACCGAAAATGGCGCCTATTCCCAGGGTGAGGAAAAGATCAAAGGCCGGCTGGAGCCGGGGATGTTGGCGGATATCGCCGTGTTTTCGAGCGATCTCCTGACAGCCGACCCTGAAAAAATCCTGCGGCAAACACACTGCGAGGTAACGATTCTGGACGGACGTATCGTCTATGAAAGAGGTTGAGCCGTTCGCTCAGGCGGGTCCGGCTCCAACAGGAAGACCATTAAACGAACCACACAGGGAGGAAACTAGGATGTGGACCCGATTTGGCCTGATAGCGGCGTTCGCGCTCGGAACGGCGACCGCCGCGCTGGCGCAGGATGCGACCCCAAAGGATGGCGGGCGATTCGTGTACGTCGCGCCTTACGGCAATTCCATCACGTCGCTCGACATAACGGCGACACCGCATACGCAAGACGAAATCGTCGCGAAGGCAATCAACGCCTCGCTCTACAAATGGAACTCGGAAAGCGGCAAGCCCGAGCTCGCTCTGGCGGAATCGGTCGAGAAGTCGGCGGACGGCAAAACCTATACGTACAAGCTTAAGGATGCGACCTTTCACAATGGCGACAAGTTCGACGCCGATGATCTGATCTGGTCCTACAACCGTCTGGCCGATCCCAAGAAGGCGCTGCCGGGCGCCGAGCAGATGCTGCAGATCGCCGGCGTCGCCGAATTCCAGGCAGGCAAGGCCGATCATATTTCGGGGCTGAAGAAGATCGACGACAAGACCGTCGAGATCACCTTCATCAACCTGGCCGAGCCGGGCTGGAACCTGATGTCGAACTTCGCGCCGATCTATTCCAAGGACTATCCGGAAGATCAGCTCGCCTCCAAGCCGAACGGGCTCGGGCCATTCAAGCTCGCCAACTACGTTCCAGGCTCGAAGATCGAACTCGAGAAGTTCGACGGCTACTATGAGCAGGGCAAGCCGCATCTCGACAAGCTCGCCATCATGCTGATGGGCGAAGCCGCCGCGCGTGACGTCGCCTTCCGCAACGGCGAAATCGACGTCAACGTCCTCGGACCCGTGCAATATGAAGCCTATGGCCAGGATGCGGCGCTGAAGGACCACATCCTCGAAGTGGCCGAAGTCTACACCCGCAATATCGGCTTCAACACCAAGCTCGATGCGTTCAAGGACAAGCGCGTCCGGCAGGCGATCAACTACGCGATCAATAAGGATTTGATCGTCGAGAAGCTCTTGAAGAACAAGGCCTATCCAGCGGTCTCGTGGCTGCCGATTTCATCTCCAGCCTTCGACAAGGACGCCAAGCCCTACGCTTACGATCCGGAAAAGGCCAAGGAACTGCTGAAGGAAGCGGGTTTTGAAAGCGGCCTGAAATTCTCGGTCACCGCGACCTCCAATGAAAGCTGGGGCGTGCCGATCGTCGAGGCGATCATCCCGATGCTGGCCAAGGTGGGCGTCGAAGTCACGACAGATCCTGTGGAAAGCTCGGTTCTGTCCGACAAGATCCTGTCGGACAATTTTGATGCCTATATGTGGTCGAACTCGTCGGGTCCCGATCCGCTGAAATATCTGACCTGCTTCTATTCGACAACGCCGCAGACCGCCTGCAACTACGTCAAGTTCAACAATGCCGACTTCGACAAACTGATCGACCAGGCGGGTAACGAAACCGACGAGGCCAAGCAGAACGAACTTCTCAAGCAGGCGAACAACCTGCTGCAGGAAGAGGCTCCGCTCTGGTTCTTCAACTACAACAAGGCCGTGATGGCCTATCAGCCATGGGTGCACGGTTTGAAGCCGAACGCCATGGAACTGGCGATCCAGGACTACGAAGACATCTGGATCGACGACACCGCACCCGCATCGAGCAAGTAGCGGGGTAGCCTGTTGGCTGGCGGGACCGATCATACGGCCCCGCCAGCCGTACGGCGCCCGCCATAGAGCACCGTGCGTTCAATTGAACGCACAAAGGACGCTCTAACACTTTGATGGAGCATCGGAATAATCCGAAAACCGGTTTCCACTTTTCGGTCCGATGCTCTAGGAGGCAGAACTCGCTTATGATGCGCTTCATCTTTCGCCGCTCGCTGCAGATGATCCCGACCTTGCTGGCGGTCGTCCTGATTATCTTCGTGATATTCAGCGTCGTGCCCGGCAGCTTCATATCGAGTTTGATGGCGGAGGGGCGTAACGCCACCAACGCCGATGTCATGGCGCATCTGAACGCGCAGTTCGGGCTGGACAAGCCCCTGCCAGTGCGTCTGTGGGACTATCTGTGGGGACTGGCGCATTTCGACCTTGGAATTTCCTACCGGACCCGCGAGGCGGTCTGGAACGTGATCGAGCCGCGGCTCTGGCCTTCGATCAAACTCGCCTTGGCGGCCATGGCCTTTGCCGCAGGGATCGGCATTCCGCTCGGTTTCATCGCGGCGCTGAAGCCGGGCAGCCTGTTCGATACCGGCACGATGATGGTGGCGGTTTCGGGCCTGTCGCTTCCCGAATTCTGGTTCGGCCTGCTTCTGATGTATTTCTTCGCGCTGCAGCTTGGCTGGCTGCCCAGCTTCGGCTACCAGGCCGGCAGCATCCGGCACGTCATATTGCCGGCCATCGCGCTTGGCGTATCGCCGATGGCGCTGCTGGCGCGAACGACCCGCGCGGGTGTTCTGGACGTGATGAACGCCGATTTCGTGCGCACGGCCCGCGCCAAGGGGCTGACCGAGTCGCGCCTGGTGCGTACGCATGTCACCCGCAACGTGCTGGTGCTGATCCTGACCACGCTTGGCCTTCAGATCGGCTCGCTCATGGGGCAGGCGATCGTGATCGAGAAGCTGTTCTCGTGGCCGGGGATCGGCTCGCTTCTGGTCGACAGCGTGGCGACGCGCGACATTCCCGTCGTTCAGGGCACGGTCATCGTGATCGTGCTGTGGTTCCTCGTTATCAACATGTTGGTCGATATCGCCTATGCCGTGATTGACCCGCGCATCAAGGTGGATTGATCCATGCGGCTGCGCTTCAATTTTGTCTTCGGGCTGACGCTGGTGGTGATCGTGGTGGTTGCTGCGCTCGCCGCTGGCTGGATCGCGCCCTACGATCCGGTATTCGACGCCGACCTGATGGTTTCCGAAATGCCGCCAAGCTGGGAGCACCTGCTGGGCACGGACGGGCAGGGCCGCGACGTCTTTTCCCGCGTTCTCTACGGCGCGCGGGTATCCTTGACGGTCGGCCTCGTCTCGCAGTTGATTAATTCGTTCATCGGCACGGCGCTCGGCGTGTCGGCGGGCTATTTCGGCGGCTGGTGGGACGATCTGGTCAACGGGCTGACCAACGTCATGCTGGCGATCCCGTCGCTGGTTTTCGCGCTCGCCATCATGGCGGTGCTCGGACCGGGGCTGCCGAGCCTGCTGATCGCGCTCGGCCTGACCAACTGGTCATGGACCTGCCGCATCGCGCGCAGTTCCACCCTGTCGCTCAAGAACCAGGGTTTCGTGCAGGCCGCCAGGGCGGCGGGCTTCGGCGACACCAACATCATGCGCACACAGATATTGCCGAATATCCTCGGTCCGGTCCTGGTCATAGCAACGCTTGGCATCGGCGGCGCGGTTCTGGCCGAGGCGGCGCTGTCCTTCCTCGGCGTCGGCATCCGCCCACCGCAGCCAAGCTGGGGCAACATGTTGTCCGATGCCCGCGAACTGATCCGCGCCGCGCCTTGGGCCGCCGTCTTCCCCGGCCTCGCGATCTTCATCACGGTGCTTGGCTTCAACCTGCTTGGCGACGGGCTGCGCGACATGCTCGATCCCCATATGAGGACCGAGAAGGCATGAGCGGCAATCTTTCCGATCCGATCCTGTCGGTGCGCGACCTGCGTATCGGCGTCGGCAAGCACAACGAAATCCTGCACGGCGTCTCTTTCGACATCCTGCCCGGCGAAACCTACGGGCTCGTCGGCGAATCCGGCTCGGGAAAAAGCATCACCGGCCTGTCGGTAATGGGGCTGTTGAAGCGCCCGCTGGAGGTGACCGGCGGCTCGATCCTGTTTCGGGGCCAGGACGTTCTGAAGCTGGGCAACCGCGCCAGGCGCCGCCTGCGCGGCGACCGCATGGCGATGGTGTTTCAAGAACCCATGACGGCGCTCAATCCGCTGGCCACGATCGGCCGGCAGATCGCGGAAATGTTCGTCGTGCATAGGGGCCTGGGATGGTCGGAGGCGCGCCGAAAAGCCGTCGAGGCGCTGGAAAGCGTTCGCGTGCCGTCGCCCGAGGAGCGCGCCCGGTCCTACCCGCATCAACTGTCCGGAGGGATGCGCCAGCGCGTCATGGTCGCGATTGCGCTGGCCTGCCGTCCCGACCTTTTGATCGCGGACGAGCCGACCACAGCACTTGATGTGACGGTGCAGGCGGGCGTGCTGGAGTTGATTGCCGAACTGTGCCGGGCCGAGGGAACAGCGGTGCTGCTGGTCAGTCACGACCTGGGCGTGATCGCCAATATGTGCCGACGCGTCGGCGTCATGGATCAGGGGCGGCTGGTCGAGGAGCAGGACACCAGGGCGCTGTTTGAAAATCCGCTGCATCCCTATACCAGGGGCCTGCTTGCGGCGCGCCCGCGCCTGGGTTCGCGCACGCTCGCCGAACGCGGCCGCTTGACCGAACTCGACCAGATGGTGACCAGCGCGGAGCGCGGGCGCGACGCTCCGACGCTGACCACGCCGCGCGCCCTGCCTCAGGAGGCGACCGCATGAGCACGCCCCTGCTGGAAATCCGCGATCTCAACGTCCACTTCCCGCTGGCGCGCAGATCGCTTTTGGGGAAAAAGCGGACGCTGCGCGCCGTGCAGGGCGTTAACCTGACCCTGAACGAAGGAGAATGCCTGTCCATCGTCGGCGAATCCGGTTGCGGAAAATCCACCACCGCGCTGACCGTAATGGGCCTGCAGGAGCCGACCTCGGGAGAGATCCTGTTCAAGGGAAAGCCGATGACGGGCCCCGGTGCTCCCGACAGGAAGGAACGCGCCCGCATCGCGCAGATGGTGTTTCAGGACCCCTATGCGTCGCTCAACCCGCGCCAGACCATCGGCCGGATGCTGTCCGCGCAGCTTGCCTTGCATGGTATCGCCAAGGGCAGCGAAGCCAGCCACCGCGTCGCCGAGATGCTGGTGCGCGTTGGCCTGACGCCGGATCATGTCGATCGCTATCCGCATGAATTCTCGGGCGGGCAGCGACAACGCATCGGCATCGCGCGAGCGTTGATGCTCGACCCGAAGATCCTGGTGCTGGACGAACCGGTGTCGGCGCTGGACGTGTCCATCCAGGCGCAGATCATCAACCTTTTGATGGATCTGCAGGAAACGCTGGGCCTGAGCTACATCATGATCTCTCACGATCTGAGCGTGGTCGAGCATGTCAGCGACCGGGTCGCGGTGATGTATTTCGGCCGCGTGGTGGAGGAAGGCGACTGGCATTCTATCTTCAGCCGCCCGACGCACCCCTATACGCGCCGTCTGATCGGTTCGGTTCCCGACCCGGATGCGATCCTGACCGGGGCGCGCGCCTTGCCGGAAGCTGCCTCCGTTCCCGAGGCTACGCGCTTTTCGCCCGACATATCGCGCCGCCCGAACCCCGACGAAGTGCCCGAGCCAAGCGAGCTTATCCAGATTGGCGGCAACCACCGCGTCCGCCTTGCGCAATAGAGACCGCCAATGACCTTCACTGTCCTGACCGCCGAATTCATGCATGAGAGCAATACGTTCTCGCGCTACGCCACCGACCTGCCGCAGTTCGAGGTGGATGCCCTGCACGTTGGCGACGAGGCGATCCGCGTCCGGCGCAACGCCAATACGGAACTCGCCGGGTTCATGGATGTGGCCGAGCCGGCAGGCTGGAACGTCGTTCATGCGATTTCGGCACATGCCGTACCCGGCGGGCGGGTGACGAAGGCGGCCTATGACCACATCGCCGGTATTATTGTGGAGGCGGCGCGCTCCAACAAAGGCCGTCTCGACGGCGTGCTTCTCGGCCTGCACGGCTCGATGGTGCCCGCGTTTTGCCCGGATGGGGAGGGCTACCTGCTGGGCCTGCTGCGGGCCGAGCTTGGGGCGGACATACCCATTGCGGTAACGCTCGACCTTCATGCGATGGTGTCGCAAGACATGGTCCGGGACGCGCAGATCTTTGTCTCCTACAAGACCTATCCGCATGTGGACATGCGTGAGATCGGCGCGCACGCCGCCCGCATCCTGGACCGCGCGATGCGGGGTGAAATTGCGCCGCGAACCGTCAGGGCGCATGTGCCGATGCTGGACGAAGTGAATTCCGGCCGCAGCGATGTTCCCGAGACACTGGCCCTTTATGACCGCGCCCGCGCGGCCGAGGCCGAAGGGCTGCTCGCGGTTTCCGTCAATTCGGGTTTTACGGGGGCTGACGTGCCCTGTGTCGGCCCGACCGTGCTCGCGACCTATGACAGCCGCGATCCCGACGCCGAAGAAGCTGCAAGGCGCGTGACGGAAGAACTGGCCGACAGGATCTGGCAGGGCCGGACCAAGAAGCGCACCGTTTTCATCGAGGTCGACGAGGCCGCCGCCGAGGCGCTCGCCTGGCGCGGCGACCGGCCGCTTGTCATCGCCGATTATGCCGACAATCCCGGCGCCGGCTCCTATGGCGACTCGACCGCGCTGTTGAAGGGCCTGCTCGATGCGGGGGTCAAAGGTGCCGTGTTCGCGCCGATGATCGACGCCGAGGCAGCGGCCGAACTGCACCGCCACAGGCAAGGTGAAACCGTAACCGTGACGATCGGCGGCAAGGGCGCCCCTGACTTTGGCGGCGGCCCGCTGACGGTGACGGGTGTGCTGGCCAGGCTTTCGGACGGCGCCTATGTCGGCGACGGCCCCATACAGGGCGGGCTTAGCCATAGTTTCGGGCCTACCGCCGTCATCGACGTTGACGGGATCGAAGTGCTGGTCGTTTCAGAAGCGCAACAGATGGTCGATCTTCAGCAATTGCGCGCTTTCGGGATCGAACCGACGGCGCGCCGCGTGCTGGTCCTGAAGTCGATGCAGCATTTCCGTGCCGCCTTCGAGCCGATAGCGGGCAAGGTCATCGTCTGCGACGCGGGCGCGCTGGCGACGCCGCGGGCGGAGCGGCGACCGTACAGCCATGTGCCGCGCCCGCTCTGGCCGCTCGACAATGATTTCGAGCGCGTCATTTAACCCGCTTCCTGAGCCTAAGTGCCCTTGGCCTGCCGCTGCTTGAACCAGTTGCCGCTATATTGCGCCAGCAGGACCAGGGCCGTGGAAATCAGGATCATGATGATGCCCAGCGCCGACAGCTTGCCCCACAGGCCGTCTTCGGCGAAGCTCAGTATCTGCACGGCCAGCACTTCGGTGCCGGGCCGCGACAGCACCACCGACACCGTCAGTTCGCGCATGAACATGGTCGCCATCAAGATCCACGCCGATACCACGCCGGGGATCAGCAGCGGCACGATGATGCGGCGCATGGTGGTCAGTGGGCTTGCGCCGCAGACCAGCGACGATTCCTCAAGATGCGAATGCACCTGCACGAAGGCGCTGGCCAGCGGCCGTACCCCGTAGGGGAGATAGGCAGCGATATAAGCCAGCAGCAGCGCCGTCAGCGTCGCATAGAGCGGCGTCTGCACGAAGAACCACATGAAGCCGATGCCGATGACGATGCCGGGGAACGAAAACGACAGGAAGCTCAATGTCTCCAGCAGGCCCGAAGCGCGGGTGCGTATCTTGACGATCACATAGGCCACGAACAGCGACAGCAGCACGCCCAGCGTGGCCCCCACGATCGCCAGGAACAGGCTGTTCTTCAGGGCAAGCAGCGACAGCGGATCGCGCAGGACATCGACCCAGTTCTTCCAGCTCATCATCGAGAAGGCGCGGGCGCTCGGCACCATGGAGTACGGCATGAAGGAGGTGTAAAGCAGCACCGCCACCGGCAGCACGATCATGAGCAGGCATAGCAGGCCGACGATGATGAACAGCGGCATGCGCGCGCGCTTCAACTCGATCATCGTTGGCTTGAAACCACGGCTGGAGATCGTCACATACTTGCCGCTTTCAGACGTCAGCGCGCGGTAGACGACGATCAGGACGATGGAGGCGGACAAGACGCTCATGCCGAGTGCCGCCGCCTTGCCGTAGTCCGGCGCAAAGCCGGTGGCGATCATTTCGTACAGGTAGGTTGCCAGCACGTCGACGCGTCCCGGCGTGCCCAGCACCCGCGGAACGGCATAGGAGGCCAGGCTACGCACTATGCCCAGTACGAGCGCCGCCAGGATGGCGGGGCGCAGGACCGGCAGCGTGATACGCACCAGCGTGCGCCAGAAGCCGGCCCCGAAGACGCGCGACGATTCTTCCAGCGAGACGTCGAAGGACGCCATGGCCGGCGCGATGATCAGATAGGCGATGGGCATGTTCAACAGCCCCTCCACCAGCACCATGCCGCCCAGGGAATAGATGTTGAACGGAGCGCTTTCCAGCGACAGCGTATTCATCAGAACGAGATTGATCAGCCCGTTGGACGGGTTGAGCAGCAGCGCCCAGCTTACCGAGAACAGCAAATGCGGGATCATCATCGGCACGATGGACAAAACGGTAAAGGCGGCTTTGAAGGGGATATTGGTGCGCGTATTCAGATAGGCCAGGAACAGGGCCAGCACCGTCGAAAACAGCGACGATCCCACCACGAACACGACGGTATTGAAGGTGACTTCCAGCAGAAAGGGATCGGTGTAGGCATCGACATATTTGCTGGTCGTGAACGTCCCGAAGGCGGTCAGCCCCTCGGAGAAACTGCCCAGCAGCAACATCAATACAGGGCAGAGGGTCAAAAGGCCGACGATAACGATCAGCGACCATGTCAGGACGGGGCGCGACTGGTTCATGCCGTGCCTTCAGGCCGACAGGAGCAGGCAGTGGGCAGGATCGAGGCTGATGCTGACTTCATCGCCCTGCGTCATGTCGATGTCCGGATCTATCCGGGCCAGCAGACGCTCCTCGCCCACGCTTATGTCGGCCTCATAGACCTCGCCGACGAACTCCAGCGCTTCGATCCTCCCCTGAATGACATTTTGGCCTTCGCCGCGATCCTTGCTGGTAACGCGTATGAATTCGGGCCGGATACACAGCGTTGCCGTGCTGCCCTCGGCCAGTTCGCGTGGCCGGCACTGGATGCGGCCCATCCCGGTCCGCACCACCGTGTGGCCGTCCCGATCGCCCTCGACGATCGCCTCGATCTGGTTTGCGCGGCCGATGAAGTCCGCGACGAAGCGGTGGTCGGCATTGAAATAGATTTTCTGGGGCGAGCCTTTTTCGACGATACGGCCTGCGCGCATGACGGCGATGGTATCCGACAGCGCCAGCGCCTCGACCCGGTCATGCGTAACATAGACCGCCGTGATGTTCAGCTTGCTCATGAAACTGCGCAATTCCTTGCGGGTTTCTTCGCGCAACTTTGCGTCGAGATTGCTGAGCGGCTCGTCGAACAGGATGACCTTGGGCTCCGCAATCAGCGCGCGGGCCAGCGCCACGCGCTGCTGCTGGCCGCCGGACAGCTTGGTGGCCGAGCGCTTCTCCACGCCCTCAAGCTGCACGAAACGCAGGGTGCGCGCGACTTTCTCGCGGATGACTTCCTTGCGTTCGCCCTTGATCTGCAAAGGATAGGCAATATTGTCGAACACGCTCATATGCGGCCAGATGGCATAGGTCTGAAACACCATGCCCAGGCCACGCTTTTCAGGCGGAATGGCTATTTTCTTGGCGCGAGACCACATGACCTCGCCGCCAATGCTGATCTCGCCGTCGTCGGGGGTTTCCAGCCCGACGATGCAGCGCAGCAGCGTTGTCTTGCCGCAACCGCTGGGGCCCAGCAGCGTGAAGATCTCATTGGCGGGAATGGTCAGGTCGACCTGATCGAGAGCCTTTACGGTTTTTCCCTCCGAGACGTAATGCTTGGACAGGCCCTCGATCCGTATTTCCATGTCGGTTCTTTTTCTGCTGGATCAACGAGTATTGAAAATGGTGCCGAATTCGCGGCCCCATTTCTGAATCTCTTCATCCGACAGATCGCGTACCGGCTTGACGTCCACTTTGTCGATGCCTTCGATGGCCGGGAATACGCCCGGTGCAAGCACATACTCGCCGACATCCTTGGCGAGCATGCCCATAGCTTCCTTGCCGAGCCAGTAATCCAGGAAAGCGCGCGCCGCGTCGGGATGCGGCGCTTTGGAGGTAAGCGCGATGGCGCGGGATGTGCCGAGCAGCGGCTGGCCGGAACGCGGACCCCAGTCCAGAGGCGCCGGCGCCTTGGTGATAATATATTTGGGCATGGAGATGCCGATGAGCTTCTCGCCGCTCTCGATGGGAGCGGGTGTCGGCCCGAAAGAGGCCACGAACATGGGTTGATTGGCCGCCAGGCCTTTGACGAAGACCATCCAGTCGTCTTCGGACTTGAAGACGCTTTCCTTCAGCCCGACCAGCCACGCGATGGTCGACGGGTGGTTGGACGGATTGGCCATGACGATCTGGTTTTTCCATTTGGGATCGGCCAGATCCTCATAGCTGGCGGGCGCTTCCGCCTTTTTCACGTGATCGGTATTGAACAGGTAGGAAACATACTCGATGCCGAAGAGCGTGATGCTGTCGTCCTTGACGGCCCAGTCCGGGTAGCCTTCGGCGGCGGGTGAGCGGTAGGCTTCCAAAACTCCCTTTTCCTTGAGCAAATCCAGCATGGGCTGCGGCGACTGCAATACGTCGGCCAAAAGTTTGCCGGCGTCAAACTCGGTCAATATGGTGGGGATGAACTTGGTGCTGGATGCGCGCGTGTATTCGCCCTTGACGCCGGTGGCTTTCTCGAAGGCTTCCATGATCGGATCGACAGAGGTGATATTGGCGTAGAATACGGCTTTCCCCTGGGCCTTGGCTTTTTCCATATCCGCTCCGGCGGCGCAGGCCAGCGTCGCGTAGAAGGGTAGAGCGCTCAGCCCGGCGGACAGTTTAAGAAAATATCTGCGATCGATGACGTGCATGGCAGCCTCCCTCCAAGGTTATATTGCCTGTTATCACAGGTCTGATTGCTGCGAACGTAGACTGGGGTGGAATACTTATCAAGAAGCGGATTCCTGCGCCGGCTTATCAACCGCACGGAATTTCTATTTGCCTTCCGAGACGGTCGTCAGTACCGCCTGCGCGGCCGGCGTGACCGTCCCCTCGTTCAGCGCATTCATATCGGCCAGGCCAAGCTGGCCATTGGCGATGCCGTTGGTCATGCGGGTGCACCACGCTTGCGCCGCCTGCTCCACCGGCACGCCCATGAACTGAGCGGCCCCGGCCGGGTTTTCGCCGATGCCCTGTTTGGTACAGACGGCGATGGCCGATTGCCTCTCCATCTCATTGGCTTTCAGGGCGGCCACCAATTGCTGAAACTCCTGCTCGTCGGCAGCCAATTGTTGCGCCCCGGCCGGCCCGACGGACAGGAAGCCGAGCAAGACGCCCACTACCAGAATCGATCTCAGATGCACGCTATCCTCCGTCCCTGTCTTAATGCCATGCCCGTCAGTCACCCCGCGTCAGGCTGCCGTCGAAGCCGCAAGCTCCTCCGTGGTAGAAGGTGCAAGGTCCTGCCACTTCCGTTTTCAGCGCGCTCCCTTCAGAAAGCGACAACTCCACCCGGCAGACCGGCGCTGCCAAAGACCCGCTCGTGCTGGTATTCGTAGAAGGTGATGCCAAGGGAGATATTCCATTTGAGAGAGGCAAGGTCCGGTCCGCGCCCGGCCGACCAGTCGAAGGAAGCATATCGGTCCTGCGCCCTGACATTGTGTGCGCCCTCGTCGAAGCGAAGCACCAGCCGATAGCCTTTGCGCATGCCGTGCACGCGCATCAGGTCCAGCCATACGGCGTCGGCGTAGCGCCAGTCGACGACGATCTCGTTTGCGTGGGCGCCACGGCTTATCGTGTAGGGAACGTCCTGCTCGTTGATGCCGAGCAGGCGCTGCATCAGCGTTTCCACCGCCACCGGAGCGATGCCGGGAACGGCCGGCACGGCACTCACCCAGGAAGCGACCCGGCCGAAGAGGAAGAATTGCATGCCGGCCCAGACGAAAATGCCGTATTTGGTGATCGACTTGACCTGTTCGCCAAAGCCATCCTTGGGGAAGGAAGGCGGGCCGTCGATCAGGCCGTACCTTGCCTGGACGACCGCCACGACGATCATCGGGATCGCGACGGCGAAGCCGAAGAAATAGAGGAACAACAGGAGCACCCGCAGGGCCTTTCCCGGACGTGGGGCCGGCATTTCCGGCGCGTCCTGCCCCCCTGCCCTGTCGCCGTCGCTTCCGGTGAACCCACGCTCCGCTCCGCTCGCATCGCAAGACGGCAGGCTGCCACGGCGATACACTCGATGTCTCGGACCAGGCGGAACCGGGCATGGACCAGACGGCACCGAATTGACGCTAATGGCCTCATACGGCATGATCGCCTGTGCCTTGCGGGGAACAAGTGAGCGAGCCGGAGCCTCTTTATTCGTCACAGCATCTTTCGACCGCTTCCCTGTCGGCGGCGGACAGGTTGCCGATGTGGCGCGAGGTGTTCGGGCAGACAATGGTTCGCCTCGACATCGAGCCAGCGAAAGGCCAGCCGTTCCATGCCGAAGGCACGCTCTGCGCGCTGCCGGGCGCCGCCCTCGCATCGGTGACGACCACCCCCGTTTGCGTATCGCGCACGCGCCGGCTGATCGCCGATGACAGCGTCGACATGCTCTTTCTCATCACCGCCAACGCGCCGCTCCACATTGCCCAGGGCGGCAAGGAGCAGAGGCTCGACGCCGGCGATGCGCTGTTCCTGCGCGGCGGCGAATGCAGCGTCATCCATTCGAAACAGAAGACGCGGTTCACCAATATCGCTTTCCCCGTGGACAGCCTGACGCCGCTGCTGCCGGGGGGCGAAGACCTGTCGATGACTGTGGTGTCGAGGCGAAACGAGACGCTGCGCCTGCTGCTCGGCTATGTCGACCTGTTGCAGACATGGCAACGGGCGGCTCCGACAGATGTTGGCCAGCTCGCGGCCGGTCATGTTCGCGATCTCATGGCGGCGATGGCGGCCACCATGCCGGATGTCGCGGCGGCCGGCGAACGGGGCGGCATCCGCGCCGCCCGGCTTGGCGCGATCAGGTCCGACATCGAAATGCAGCTATGCGATCCGGGCCTTTCGATCCAGCGGATCGCGGCGAGCAACCGGATATCGCCGCGCTACATCCGAAGGCTGTTCCAGGACGAGGGCACGACGTTTTCCGATTTCGTCCTCGGCCGGCGGCTGGAACATGCCTATCGCCTGCTGCTGCGCCGGACGCCGCCGTCAATGACGATCGGCGCCATCGCCTATGCCTGCGGCTTTTGCGACCTGTCCTATTTCAACCGCACGTTTCGCCGCCGCTTCGGTATGACTCCGAGCGATGTCCGTAACGGCACTGGTTAGAGCGCCGTGCGCCTCCACGCCAGCTTCACCCATGGGCCTGCGTGAAAGGCGCACATCAGCAGGTACATCGTGGCCATTCCGTTCAGGGGCGATCCGTGCGCGGCCGCGCAGATCATCCCGGCCGGGTCGCCGCCCGGAAGGCTGACCATGAGCGCCATGATGGCGAAGGTCGGCGCTGCCGCCAGAGCCAGCCAAAGCGCCAGCCAATCGGCCGTCCCTGGCGTGGCGGCGGGCCGGCGGGCCGGCTGCCCACCGGAATCGCCTGAACCGTCGCAACAGGCGTGGCTCATGGCTTCGCACCCGCCTCTTTGTTTCTAAACGCCGCCTCGCCGGCGTCCGACACTTCGGCCCACTTCTTGTTGGGTTCCGCCTCTGCCGCGTAATTGTCGTGCCAGTTCCACCATTTGTAGGTCGGGGTCTGCGGATAGCCCTCGGGCGAGTTTTCCCAGACCTCCTGCCGGCCAAGCGGCGTCAGGTCGAGATAGCTCCAGACCGTCCCCATCGCCTCGTCGCCGCGGTTGTTGATGAAGTAGGTGCGGAAGATCCGGTCGCCCTCTCGGATGAACACATTGTGGCCGTGCCACTCGTCCACGCCGAAATCGGCGTCAAAACTGTCGGTGATGGTGTACCAGGGCATTTCCCATCCCATCCTGGCCTTCAGGCGCACAATGTCGGCCTGCGGCGCTCGCGAGGCGTAGACCAGGGTGGTGTCGCGGGCGTTGAGATGGGCGAGATGGCCGACCTGGTCGGCTCCCAGCGAGCAACCCCGGCAGGCGTGGTCGGGCCAGCCGAACACGCCCGGCTCGAAGAAGGCGCGGTAGACGACCAACTGACGCCTGCCGTCGAACAGGTCGAGCAGGCTGGCCTTGCCCGCCGGTCCCTCGAACGCGTAGGGTTTCTCAACGGTCATCCACGGCATGCGCCGGCGCTCGGCAGCCAGCGCATCGCGGGCGCGGGTCTGGGCCTTTTCCTTCACGAGCAGTTTTTCGCGGGCTTCTTCCCACGCCTGCGGCGACACCACCGGCGGCGTTTGCATGGCAGGCTGTCCGGTAGTTTTTCCATTTTCGGCTGATCTGGTCATGGCTTTTGAAATCTCCTAGTTTTCACGAATTGCGTTGGACAGGGGGTAGCTTGGCACCGGAAATCGAAGGGCGGGAGTAACAAGTGTGACGGGATTGCGATGGACTCGCTGATTACCGCTGCCGCGCAGGCTCTGGCCGTCGGGGACCCGCTCGGCGCGTTGAAGCGGGTGGCCTTGCGCGACGATGCACCGGCGTTGGCGTTGCGCGGCATCGCGATGGCGCAGCTCGGCGATCTTGCGCGCGCGAAAGATCTTCTCCGGCAGGCGGGGCGCGCGTTCGGCCCGACGGATTCGATCCAGCGGGCACGGTGCGTGGTCGCTGAAGCCGAGATCGCCCTCGTCTCGCGCGACCTTACCTGGCCCACCAAGGCGCTCGACGCGGCGCGCATGGTGCTTGAACGGCGCGGCGACCGGCTCAATGCCGCGCACGCCGGCTGCCTCGCGGCCCGCCGCCTGCTGCTGATCGGGCATCTCGAAGAGGCCGAGCACCTGCTCGCCAAAATCGATCCCGCACCGTTCCCGCCCGCCTTGAGAGCCGGCTACGAGCTTGCGGCGGCAGGCATTGCGATCCGGCGCGTGCAGACGGCAAAGGCGCGCGCGGCGCTTGACACGGCCGCGCACGCGGCGCGGGTCGCCGGCATCCCCGCGTTGCAGGCGGAGGTGGCAAGCGTCTCGCTGCTGATGACGCAACCGGCGGCGCGGGCCATCGCGCGCGGGCAGGAACGGTTTCTCCTGCTGGAAGAGGTCGAGGCGCTGCTGGCTTCGGATGCACTGGTCATGGACGCCTGCCGCAATGGCGCAAGGCGCGCCGGAACGACGGTCTCGCTGGCGACCCGGCCGGTCCTGTTCGCCTTGGCGCGGGCGCTGGCCGAAGGGTGGCCAAGCGACGTGGCTAGGGAGGTGCTCATCAGGCGCGCGTTTCGGGCAAGGCATGCCGATGAATCGCATCGCGCCCGGCTTCGGGTGGAGATCGGACGGCTGCGCGTCGAACTTGGCGCACTGGCGCAGGTCAATGCGACCGACCGGGGCTTCATCCTGTCGCCGGGCGACGCGAGCGAGGTGATGGTGCTGGCGCCGAACACTGAAGAACAGCATGCGAGCGTTCTCGCCTTGCTCGGCGATGGCGAGTCCTGGTCGAGCACGACGCTTTCGATTGCGCTCGCCATCAGCCCGCGCAGCGTGCAGCGTGCGCTCGAGCAGCTTTCGAACACGGGCAAGGTGCAGTCCTTCGGGCAGGGCCGCGCGCGCCGCTGGATGACGCCGCCCGTGCCCGGTTTCCCGACAACATTGTTGCTCCCCGGCCCGCTGCCAAGCGGCTAGGATCGGGGGTGGCGATCATGACCCAAGGGGTATGACAGATGAAACCTTCCCGTGCCGAAGTCGTTGAGGAATACGGCCCTTTTCCTGAGGTCGATCAGGTGGGCGGCGTCACCTTCGATGGCCGTCACGTCTGGTTTGCATCCGGCAACAGGTTGAACGCGCTGGACCCGGTCAGCGGAAAGATCGAACGCAGCATCGATATCGCCGCGCATGCGGGAACGGCCTTCGACGGCCGATATCTGTTTCAGATTGCCGAGGACCGCATCCACAAGATCGACCCGGAAACCGGGGCCATCCTTTCCAGCATCCCGGCGCCCGGAAACGGCGGCGATTCAGGCCTCGCCTGGGCGGAAGGGACGCTGTGGGTCGGGCAGCATCGCGGCCGCAAGATCCACCAGATCGACCCGGAGACGGGCGCGGTCCTGCGCACGATCGAGTCCAACCGGTTCGTCACCGGGGTTAGCTGGGTGGACGGAGAACTCTGGCACGCCACCTGGGAAGGCGACGAGAGCGACATGCGCCGGATCGATCCCGAAACGGGAGAAGTTCTCGAAAAGCACAACATGCCGCCGGATGTGGGGGTATCGGGACTGGAGTCGGACGGGGGCGACCGGTTCTTCTGCGGCGGTGGCGGCAGCGGAAAGATAAGAGTGGTCCGGCGTCGGACGTGACCCCGCTGCTCTTAAGCCGGTCCAATCAGGCTGACTGCTCCGAATAAAGCTTGGAAAATACGGGCAGGAAGGTTGCGCCGCTCTTCGCCAGGAAATCCTGGAAGGCGGCGATGGCGGGCGTGATGACCCGGTCGTCGCGAACGACCGAAAACCACTGCCGGCGGATCGGCAGCCCGACGACATCCAGCACGGCAAGACGGCCAGCGCCCACTTCCGAAGCGATCGTGTGGGCCGATATGAAGGCAACGCCAAGACCCGCCATCACCGATTGCTTGATGGTCTCGTTGGAATCCATCTGCAGGTTTGTCTCGTCCAGCCGTGCGGGCGTGTCTGCGAAAAAGCGCTCGAAGGAGATGCGTGTGCCGGAGCCGGGCTCGCGCACGATGAAGTGTTCGGCGGCGATCCGCGTTCGGGTAATGTCATGCACGGCGACCAGCGGGTGATCGGGTGCTGCAACGATGACGAGCGGATGGTCGCCGAAGGCATGGGCATTGACCGCCACGTCGCGCGGCGGCCGTCCCATCACGGCGACGTCGATGGCGCGCCGCTTCAGGCTAGCGATCGTCTCGGCCCTGTTGCCCACCACCAACTGGATGTCGATGTCGGGAAAGGCGCGCATGAATCCGGCCATGAGTTGCGGCGCGAAATACTTGGCCGTGGAGACGACCCCGAGAATGAGGCTGCCGCGCCGCACGCCCGCAATGGCGTCGATCTGTTCCTGCAGCAGGCGCAGCCGCTCTTCGATGGCCAGGGCCGCCTCGACGAACGCCTGTCCTGCGTCAGTGGGACGCATCCCGTGCGATGTACGCTCGAACAGGGCCAATGCCACGACTTCCTCGACCTGCTGGAGCTGAAGGGTAACCGCCGGGCCGGTCAGGCCTAACATCTTGGCTGCATTGACGATTCGCCCTTGCTGATGAATGGCGGCAATGGTCCGGAGATGGCGCAGGGTAACGTTTCGCATTCCCCATAGTAAGCATTTCTTATCGCGGATGTAAGGGGATTAAAGTTTACTCACCGGGCGATTCAATGCCTTCTTTTGTCAACGCCGCCCCCGAAAAGGCTCCGGCGCACCGAGGGAGGATCGAATGCAAGGGTCGACACTGGAAGCTTTCCTGGCATCGCACGTTACGGCGACCGGCCGTTTGGATGTTGCGGATGTGATCAAGGCGCTCAGCAGCGCCGCCCTCAAGGTCAGCAAGGAAATCGAACTCGGACCGCTCGGCCATGCCTTCGCCGACGCACGCGGCACCATCAATGCGGATGGCGATGCCCAGCGTCAACTGGACGTCCATGCCGACGAGGTTTTTCTGGAAGCCGTGCGCCACACGCCGGTGGCGCTGTTTGCTTCGGAAGAGCAGGACGCCCCCATCGTGCTCGATCGCAACGCGTCGCTGGCGCTGGCGATCGACCCGCTGGACGGTTCCTCGAACATCGACGCCAACGTCTCCATCGGCACCATTTTCTCGCTCCTCCCTGCGGCCCCTGGGGCGGCCGAGACGCCGGCCGCCCCCTTTTTCCAGCCTGGCCGAAATCAGATTGCGGCGGGATTCTTCATCTATGGCCCGCAACTGGCGCTGGTACTCACTCTGTGCAGCGGCACCCATGGCTTCATTTACTCGCCGCGCATGGGCACGTTCATCCAGACGCAGGAAAGCATCTCCCTTAGCCGCGAAACCGGGGAATTTTCCATCAATGCTTCGAATTACCGGCATTGGGAAGAGTCCGTCCGGCTCTATATCGACGACTGCCTGAAGGGAGAGGACGGTTCGCGCCGGGCCGATTTCAACATGCGCTGGATCGCCTCGCTGGTTGCCGAAACCTATCGGATCCTGATGCGCGGCGGCGTCTTCCTCTACCCGCGCGATGCGCGCGAGGGCTATGGCAACGGCCGCCTGCGCCTGGTCTACGAAGCCAACCCGATCGCCCTGCTTGTCGAACAGGCCGGGGGGAGTGCCACCGATTCCGTCGACCGAATTCTCGATATCGTGCCCGCTGACCTGCACCAGCGCGTGCCCCTGGTCTTCGGCTCCGCCGGCGAGGTCGAACTCATTTCCCGCTACCACACCGGGCCGAGTTGCATCGGCGAACGAGCCCCCCTGTTCGGCACCCGCGGCCTGTTCCGCGCCTGAGGTCAGCCAATGTCCGCAAAGCATCCCATCATCTCGATCACCGGTTCGTCAGGCGCTGGCACCACGTCGGTCAAGCGCATCTTCGAGCAGATTTTCCGGCGCGAAAAGATCGAAGCCGCCTTCATCGAAGGCGATGCCTTCCACCGCTACGACCGCGCCGCGATGAAGACGAAGGTCGCGCAGGAGGAGAAGAAGGGAAACCCCAACTTCACCCATTTCAACGTCGAGGCCAACGAACTGGAGACGCTGCAGGAGGTCTTCGAGGAATATGGCCGCCGGGGAACCGGCCGCACTCGCACCTATGTGCATGACGAGGAAGAGGCGAAGCTCTACGCGACGCCGGCCGGGAGTTTCTCCGAATGGCGTGATTTTTCGCCGAGCGACCTGCTTTTCTACGAGGGCCTGCACGGCTGCGTGCAGAGCGAAACGGTGGACCTGGCAAAATACTGCGATCTCAAGATCGGGGTCGTTCCGGTCATCAATTTGGAGTGGATCCAGAAAATCCACCGGGATCGCTCAAGCCGGGGCTATTCGACGGAAGCGGTCATGGACGTGATCCTGCGCCGCATGCCGGACTATGTGCGCTACATCGTCCCGCAGTTCGCGCTTACCGACATCAATTTCCAGCGCGTGCCGATCGTCGACACGTCGAACCCGTTCATCGCGCGCTGGATCCCCACGGCCGACGAATCGATGCTGGTAATCCGCTTTGCCAATCCCCGGGGCATCGACTTTCCCTATCTGCTGTCGATGATCCACGACAGCTTCATGTCGCGGCCGAATTCCATCGTCGTGCCGGGCAACAAACTCGACCTGGCCATGCAACTCATTTTGACGCCGCTCATCCTGCAACGGATCGAGCGCAAGCATCGCGCGCCCTGAGGAGACCTGTCATGAACATCACAGCGGGCAAGATCGCCGCCACCACCACCACCACCACCGAACGCGAAATGGCCAACGCCATCCGCGCTTTGGCGATGGACGCCGTGCAGAAGGCCAATTCCGGTCACCCCGGCATGCCGATGGGCATGGCCGATGTGGCGACCGTGCTGTTCGGGCGCTTTATCAAGCTCGATTCGGCGCGGCCCGACTGGCCCGACCGCGACCGCTTCGTCCTGTCGGCCGGCCACGGCTCGATGCTGCAATACGCGCTGCATCACCTTATCGGCTACGCCGACATGCCGGCCGAGCAGCTGCAGAAGTTCCGCCAGTTGGGCAGCCGCACCGCAGGCCACCCGGAACATGGCCATGCGCTGGGCATCGAGACGACCACCGGGCCGCTTGGCCAGGGCATCGCCACGGCGGTCGGCATGGCGTTGGCCGAGCGCATGGCGAATGCGCGCTACGGTGACGGTCTCGTCGACCACTTCACCTATGTCATCGCCGGCGACGGTTGCCTGCAGGAAGGCATCAGCCACGAGGCCATCGACCTCGCCGGCCATCTGCAACTTGCCCGCCTCATCGTGCTGTGGGACGACAACCGCATCTCCATCGACGGACCGACCTCGCTTTCGACCTCGATGGACCAGCAGGCGCGTTTCACTGCCGCCGGCTGGCATGTGCAATCCGTCGACGGGCACGACCCGGAGGCCGTGGCGCATGCTATCGAGGCCGCGCGCATGGCGCAGCAGCCGTCGCTGATAGCCTGCCGGACCGTCATCGGCAAGGGTGCCCCTACCCTTCAGGGCTCCGAAAAGACGCATGGCGCACCGCTGGGCGACGCCGAAATCGCGGCAACGCGCGCAGCTCTTGGCTGGACGCATGCGCCCTTCGAGGTTCCGCAGGATATTCGCGCGGCATGGGCGCAGGTCGCCGCGCGCGGCAAGGCCTTACGCCTTGCCTGGCAGGAACGGCTTGCAGCGTCGGCCGAGCGCGATACTTTCCTTGGGGCGGTGGCGGGTGAATTGCCGGCGACGGTGACGGTGGCGTTGCGCGCCTTCCGGCGCGAGCATTTCGACCAGGCAACCAAGGTCGCGACCCGCAAGGCGTCGGAAATGGCGCTCGGCGCGATCAATAATGCTACCGACCTCACCATTGGCGGATCAGCCGATTTGACCGGCTCGAACCTGACGCTCACCAAGGGCATGAGCACCGTTTCGCCCGGCGATTATGCCGGCCGCTACATCCATTACGGCATCCGCGAGCATGGCATGGCCGCCGCGATGAACGGTCTGGCGCTGCATGGCGGCTTCGTTCCCTATGGCGGCACCTTCCTGTGCTTTGCCGATTATGCCCGCGGCGCGATGCGGTTGTCGGCGCTGATGGGCCAGCGCGTCATCTATGTCATGACGCATGATTCCATCGGGCTTGGCGAAGATGGCCCGACCCATCAGCCGGTCGAGCATCTGGCGATGCTGAGGGCGACGCCAAATCTCAATCTGTTTCGCCCCGCCGACATCATCGAAACAGCCGAATGCTGGGAACTGGCGCTGAAAAGCACCAACCGCCCAAGCGTGCTGGTGCTGTCGCGCCAGAACCTGCCGATGCTGCGCCAGGCGCATGAGGATGAACTGCCTTCAGGCCGTGGCGCTTATGTGCTGCGCGAACCGGAGGGAGCGAGGCAGGTGACGCTGATCGCCACCGGCTCCGAAGTCGAGATCGCGGTGGCGGCGGCCGACCGGCTGGCTGAAGACGGCATTGCAGCCGCAATCGTCTCGATGCCGTGCTGGGAACTGTTCGAGGAGCAAAGCCCGGCCTATCGGGGCCAAGTGCTGGGATCGGCACCGCGCATCGCCATCGAGGCGGCGGCCCGTCTCGGCTGGGATCGCTGGATCGGCGAAAACGGCGTCTTTATCGGCATGACCGGCTTTGGCGCGAGCGCGCCCGCCCCCGACCTCTACCGGCATTTCAACATCACGCCGCAAGCCGTGGTCGAAGCTGCGCGCAAGCTCATCTGAAGGGAGTAAACATGGCAGTCCGAGTTGCAATCAACGGTTTCGGCCGCATCGGCCGCAACATCCTGCGCGCCATCCTGGAATCGGGCCGCACCGACATCGTCGTCGTGGCGGTCAACGATCTCGGCCCGATCGAGACCAATGCCCATCTGCTGCGCTACGACAGCGTGCATGGCCGCTTTCCGGGTACGGTGACGGTCAAGGGCGACACGCTCGAAATCGACGATCTGCCGCCGATCCGCGTGACGGCGCTGCGCAATCCGGCCGACCTGCCGCATGCCGAGCTTGACGTCGACATCGCGCTGGAATGCACCGGCATCTTCACCTCCAAGGAGAAGGCCTCGGCGCACCTTACCGCCGGTGCGAAGCGTGTACTGATCTCGGCACCCGCCGATGGCGCCGATCTCACCGTCGTCTACGGCGTCAATGACGACAAGATCACCAAGGACCACATCGTCGTTTCCAATGCCTCCTGCACCACCAATTGCCTCGGTCCCGTCGCCAAGGTGCTGAACGACGCCATCGGCATCGAGCGCGGCTTCATGACCACGATCCATTCCTACACCGGCGACCAGCCGACGCTGGATACGATGCACAAGGACCCTTATCGCGGCCGTGCCGCAGCCCTGTCGCAAATCCCGACCTCCACGGGTGCTGCCAAGGCCGTCGGCCTGGTGCTGCCTGAACTGAAGGGCAAGCTCGACGGTGTCGCCATCCGCGTGCCGACGCCGAATGTCTCGGTGGTCGATTTCAAATTCGTGCCGTCGCGCCCGACCACGGTCGAGGAGGTCAACGAGGCGATGAAGGCCGCCGCCAAGGGGCGCCTGAAGGGTATCCTCTCCATCGTCGACGAGCCGCTGGTTTCCATCGATTTCAACCACAATCCGGCATCGTCCTCCTTTGCGCTCGACCAGACCAAGGTCATCGAGGGAAGCCTCGTGCGGGTGATGTCCTGGTACGACAATGAATGGGGCTTTTCCAACCGGATGGCCGACACGGCTGCCGCCATCGGCCGCACGCTTACCGGCAGCGCTGCCCCCGCCAAGATCAAAGAGGAGGCCTGACCATGGCTCGCATCACGCTTCGCCAATTGCTCGACCATGCCGCTGAACAAAGCTACGGCGTGCCGGCTTTCAACATCAACAATATGGAACAGGGCCTGTCGATCATGGAGGCGGCCGCCGCCTGCGACGCTCCGGTCATCCTGCAGGCCTCTCGCGGCGCGCGCTCTTATGCCGGCGACATCATGCTGTCGAAGATGATGGACGCGCTTGCCGAAATGTATCCGCAGATCCCGCTTTGCGTGCATCAGGACCATGGCAATGACGAGGCCACCTGCCTGTCCGCCATCCGCCACGGCTTCACCTCGGTGATGATGGACGGTTCGCTCGAAGCCGACGCCAAGACGCCCGCCGACTATGACTATAATGTTGCCATAACGGCGCTTGTGGCAAAGATGGCCCATGCCGTCGGTGCATCGGTGGAAGGCGAACTCGGTATTCTAGGCTCGCTCGAAACCGGCCAGGGCGAGGCCGAGGACGGCCATGGCGCGGAAGGCACGCTCAGCCAGGACCAGTTACTGACCGATCCGGACCAGGCAGTCGATTTCGTCGCCGCCACCAAAGTCGATGCGCTGGCGATTGCCTGCGGCTCTTCGCACGGCGCCTACAAATTCACGCGCAAGCCGGATGGCGACATCCTGGCCATGCATGTGATCGAAGCCATCCACGCCAAGCTTCCGGGCACCCATCTGGTCATGCACGGCTCATCGTCGGTCCCGCAGGAATTGCAGGACGTGATCAACAAATATGGCGGCCAGATGCCCCAGACCTATGGCGTGCCGGTGGAAGAGATCGAGCGCGGCATCCGCCACGGCGTGCGCAAGGTCAATATCGACACCGACTGCCGCATGGCGATCACTGGCCAGTTTCGCAGAATCGCAGCCGAAAACCCGACCGAATTCGACCCGCGCAAATTCCTGAAAGCCTCAATGGATGCGATGCGCACTTTGTGCCGCGACCGTTTTGAGCGTTTCGGCACGGCCGGCAACGCTTCGAAAATCAAGGTGATTTCACTCGACGACATGGCCAAGCGCTACGCCGCCGGCAAGCTCGACCCGCAGATCGCAACCGCCAGGGCCGCCTAACGACTGGACGCCCTTAAAAAACCGAAAGGAACAATGCCATGGCTACCAACTCGCAAACCGTGACGGGCGCCGATCGCTACAGATCCGGCGTTATGGAATACCGGAAGATGGGCTATTGGGAGCCCGACTACGAGCCGAAAGAGACCGACATCATCGTGGTTTTCCGCATCACCCCGCAGGATGGCGTGGACCCGATCGAGGCGGCCGCCGCCGTCGCCGGCGAATCCTCGACCGCGACCTGGACCGTGGTGTGGACCGACCGTTTGACGGCAACGGAAAAATACCGCGCCAAGGCTTACCGCGTCGATCCGGTTCCCAACGGGCCGGGGCAGTATTTCGCCTATATCGCTTACGATCTCGACCTGTTCGAACCCGGCTCGATCTCCAATTTGTCGGCGTCGATCATCGGCAACGTCTTCGGCTTCAAGCCGCTGAAGGCGCTTCGGCTGGAGGACATGCGCTTTCCTGTCGCCTATGTAAAAACCTTCCAGGGTCCGGCGACCGGCATCGTGGTCGAGCGCGAGCGGCTCGACAAGTTCGGCCGGCCGCTGCTCGGCGCGACCGTCAAGCCCAAGCTCGGCCTGTCGGGCCGCAATTATGGCCGCGTCGTCTATGAAGCGCTCAAGGGTGGCCTCGACTTCACCAAGGACGACGAGAACATCAACTCGCAGCCCTTCATGCATTGGCGCGAGCGCTTCCTCTACTGCATGGAGGCGGTCAACAAGGCGCAGGCCGAAACCGGCGAGATCAAGGGCACCTATCTCAACGTCACCGCCGCCACCATGGAGGACATGTATGAGCGCGCCGAATTCGCCAAGGACCTCGGCTCCAGCATCGTCATGATCGACCTGGTCATCGGCTACACGGCGATCCAGTCCATGGCCAAATGGGCGCGACGCAACGACATGATCCTGCATCTGCATCGCGCCGGTCACTCGACCTATACGCGCCAGAAAAACCATGGCGTCTCGTTTCGCGTTATCGCCAAATGGATGCGGCTTGCCGGTGTCGATCACATCCATGCCGGCACCGTCGTAGGCAAGCTGGAAGGCGATCCGGCAACGACCAAGGGCTACTACGACATCTGCCGCGAGGACTATAATCCGATGCAGTTGGAGAACGGCATCTTCTTCGACCAGCATTGGGCCTCGCTCAACAAGATGATGCCGGTGGCCTCGGGCGGCATTCATGCCGGCCAGATGCACCAGCTTCTCCATCTCTTGGGCGAAGACACCATCCTCCAGTTCGGCGGCGGCACGATCGGCCACCCGATGGGCATCGCAGCAGGCGCCACCGCCAACCGCGTCGCGCTCGAGGCCATGGTTCTCGCCCGCAACGAGGGCCGCGACTATTTGCGCGAAGGCACTGAAATCCTCGAAAATGCGGCCAAATCCTGCCTGCCGCTGAAGCAGGCGCTCGAAGTCTGGAAAGACGTCACCTTCAACTATGCATCGACCGATTCGCCGGACTTCGTTCCGGTGGCAACGGCAGCGGAATAAGGAGAACGAACATGCGCATTACCCAAGGAGCCTTTTCCTTCCTGCCGGACCTGACCGACGATCAGATCAGGGCGCAGGTGCAATACTGCATCGACAACAACTGGGCCGTCAGCCTCGAATTCACCGACGATCCGCATCCCCGCAATACCTATTGGGACATGTGGGGCCATCCGATGTTCGACAATCCGGACGCGGCCGCCCTCCTGCTGGAATTGAAGGATTGCCGCAAAGCCTATGGCGACCGGTACATTCGCGTCGTTGCCTTTGACTCAAGCCATGGCTGGGAATCGGTGAAACTGTCCTTCATCGTCAACCGGCCGGCCGAAGAACCCGGCTACCGGCTGGAGCGGCAGGAAGGGGTGGGCCGCCAGATCCGCTACACCACCAAAGCCTATGCCGCCGACAAGCCGGCAGGCAGCAGATACGCATGACGGCATTGCACCCTCACCGGCCTGCGTCGCGAGCCGGATGAGGGTGCAGACCTCCGCAAGATCATCCGCAAAACGCGAGTGACTGCGCATAACCCAAGCGAGAATTTCCATGGCCGCAACCGCTGAAATCGAACCCCAGATAGCTGAAATCCCGACGGCAATCGACCTGCGCGAAGAGTTCGAGAGTTCCGGCGTCAAGGAAGTGCTGGCCGAACTAGATCGCGATCTGGTCGGGCTGGCCCCGGTCAAGAAGCGTATCCGCGAGACGGCGGCGCTGCTGCTGGTCGAGCGCGCCCGCAAGCGCATGGGTCTGGCCCACGACACGCCGACGCTGCATATGAGCTTCACCGGTAATCCGGGCACCGGCAAGACGACGGTGGCGCTACGGATGGCCGACCTGCTGCATCGCCTCGGTTATATCCGCAAGGGCCATCTGGTGTCGGTCACGCGGGACGATCTCGTCGGCCAATATATCGGTCACACCGCGCCCAAGACCAAGGAAATCCTGAAGCGGGCCATGGGCGGCGTGCTGTTCATCGACGAAGCCTACTATCTGTTTCGGCCCGAAAACGAACGCGACTACGGGCAGGAGGCCATCGAGATCCTGCTTCAGGTCATGGAAAACCAGCGCGACGATCTTGTCGTCATCCTGGCCGGCTATACGGATCGGATGGACAGGTTTTTTGAAAGCAATCCGGGCTTTCGCTCGCGCATCGCCCATCATATCGACTTCCCCGATTATGGGGATGGCGAGCTGCTGCAGATCGCGACCAAGATGCTGGATCACCAGAACTACAAGCTCGACGCGGCAGCGATCAACGCGCTCACCGACTATATAGACCGCCGGCGCGCCCAGCCGCATTTCGCCAATGCCCGCTCGATCCGCAATGCGCTGGACCGCGCCCGGCTCAGGCAGGCCAACCGCCTGTTCGAAAGCTCGAAGGGCCCGCTTGACGCCAATGCCCTGTCGACGATTTCGGCCGAGGACATCACCGCCAGCCGGGTCTTCGCCATGAAGTCCGGGAAAGAAGGCAAATGACGAACAAGACGATCATCGCGCCGTCGGTGCTTTCCGCCGATTTCTCGCGGCTCGGCGACGAAGTGGAGGCAATCGTGCGCGCCGGGGCGGACTGGATCCATCTCGACGTCATGGACGGCCATTTCGTTCCCAACATCACCTTCGGCCCGCCGGTCATCAAGGCGATCCGCGACCGCACCGACAAGGTCTTCGACTGCCATCTGATGATTGCGCCCACCGACCAGTATCTGGCGGCATTCGCCGATGCCGGTTGCGACATCATTACGGTACATGCCGAAGCCGGCCCGCATCTCGACCGGTCGCTGCAGGCTATCCGGAATCTCGGCAAGAAGGCCGGCGTGTCGCTCAATCCGTCGACGCCGGAAAGCGTGATCGAATATGTGCTCGACCGCCTCGACCTGGTGCTTTTGATGACGGTCAATCCCGGCTTCGGCGGCCAGGCCTTCATTCCGGCCGTGGTGGAAAAGGTAAAGCGCGTGAAAGCGCTGATCGGCAACCGGCCGATCGACATCGAGATCGACGGCGGCGTCACGCCCGAGACCGCGCCGCTGGTAAGTGCTGCCGGCGCCAATGTGCTGGTCGCCGGCTCGGCCGTGTTCAAGGGGGGCGCGGAAGCCGCCTACCGCGATAATATCGCCGCGATCAGGCGGGCGGCCGACGCCGCGAGCAACGCCTGAACGGCTCGCAATAGGCTCCGCCACATGCCCCATGCAGGGGCCGCTTTTCACATCCCATCCATGCCGGGCGGCCCAATCCCTTGGCCCCTGCCCTGCCAATAGCGCCGGTCGCGACCGACATGGCGTGGCTTGCTGTGCGCGCCGTCGCTGACAGGCTTCAATAGTCAGCCACCCGAGTGCCGTTGACACCGTCGCTGACCCTAGTACGAAGGCTATCGTCGCCCCTCGCGCATTCCGGCGCTCTAGAAGCCCCTCCTCCCAGGCCGCAACTCCAGTCGCGCCAACGCAGGAAACAGAGTTTGACCCCTAACGACGGGATTAGCATCAGATCGCGCATCGGCCGCCTTGGCCGTCATCCGGACGTAATGCGGATGGCCACGGTCGTGCTGGTCAAGATCATGATGGTCGCCTTGAACTTCGCGTTCATCGCGGTCGCCGCCAGGGCACTGAACATAGTGGGGTTCGGCAATTATTCGATCCTGTTTTCGGCCGCCGGGCTGTTGTCGGTCGTCGCGGTGGCCGGTCAGGAGTTGTTTGTCATCCGCTCGTGGAACGAGTTTGCGCTTGCCGGCGATGCCGCACGGACGAAGGGCCTGCTTTGGTTCAGCTTCGCACTGGCTGCCGGAGCGACCACCATCGTTGCCGGCGCGTTTTATCCATGGGCCAGATGGACTTTCGGTGCCGATACGGCTCTGGCCGTCACCTTCTTTCTGGCGTTCGGCGCAATCTTGCAGATCTCATGCCATCTGCTGCGCACGGCTGTCAGCGTCGCGGCTGGCGATGGCGCGGGCGCGTTGCTGCAAACCCTGCCCGCGATCGTCTATATCGGCGTCTGCCTGGCGCTCGGCGGCGCGGCCGACCTGGCAACGGTCTTCGCATTTCTCGCCCTGGGCTCGGCTGCGGGCGTTGCCGTGCATTTCCTGCTCATGCGTAGGCTTCTTCATCGACTGTTCCCGGACATTCACAAGGCTCCCGTCGTAATCAACTGGAAGGAATGGTCCGGACGTTCCGTCAGGCTGTGGGGCGCAAACATCCTTGAAGCCGTCAACCAGTACAGCGACGTTCTCATCATCGGCTATCTGGTCAGCCCCGCCATAGCGGGTGCCTATTTCGTCATCGTGAAGCTTGCCAACGTCTTCGCCGCCGCCGCCGATTCCATCAACCTTTTCGCGACGAGCCGCTTCTCGGCTCTCTACCACCAGGGCGTCAATCGCGAACTGGACGACCTTTTGAACAGCGTGGCGTGGACGACGCTCATCTTCGTCGGCTGCGGGATGGTGGGGGTGGCTGGCGGCGGCTATCTGGCGCTCCTTTTGATCAACGAAGCGTACACGGTCTATTTCCCGGAATTGCTGATCTTATGTCTTGGCACCGCGGCGCTCGCCATGGCCCAGCCTTGCGGGTCGATCCTGATGCTGACGGGCCACGAAGACCGGTATGCCTGGATCATTGCAGGCTCCGTTATCGTGCGCATGCTTGGACTGTTCATCATGATCCCGCCTTTCGGCATCATGGGAGCGGTGACGGCAACGGCCGTCTCGTTCGTCGTCACTGCGGTTGTACTGCGTCAGTCAGCCAAGTCCGCAACAGGCCTGGACCCCTCGATCGCCCGGCTGTTCAAGCGTGCCGAAGGCCGTAGCTAAAGCACGTCGCGATCTTTCAGATTCGCTTGCCGAGTTTCAGGCCTTTGTTTTCTCGCATGTCTTTACCCCGAAACCGGTTCCCACTTTCGGGAGACATGCTTAATCAGCCAGGTGCATCACACCCAGCCAGGTCGACCAGACAATGAGCCCGACGCTGGCGGCAACGGACAGTTTCTGCGAAGGCCTGAACCGTTGAACCAGGATTTTTGCCGGGCCTCTCAAGGCGGGGTAGCGTGAAAGCCCTTTTCTGACCAGGCGGCGGAAATTTGCGTTTGCCAGAGCAATATGCCCGCGCAGGCTCAAGGCTTCATGCCGTTCCAACAGCGGGGTTGTCGTTCCCGGCAACCTGTCCTTGTAGGCGAATTCGCCGACGCCGATGTCGTAATGCTGGATGCCGCGTGCAAGCGTTTGATCGAGAATGAGCATGAAGGCGATGGTGCCCAGCGAATACCGGGCGAACTCTTCCCCGGCTTTCATGGAAGTGAATATGCCATGGTGGGTGCTGCCGTGGACGATGCCCAGATCCGTCGCGACGCATTCTCCGTCGAAATAGAGTCCGCCGAAGAGAACTTCGCCACGCTCGACGCCGTCTTCGATCAGTTCACGATAAAATCGACGCACCTCGGGTCGCGCCAGGGCATCGGGCCGTTTCAAAGCCGAGAACCGGACCCGCCGCTGCTCCAGGAGATGCTCGAACTGGGCAAGCCCGTCCTCGGGCGTCTGCGCGATCCGGAATTCCACCTCGCCGTGCTTCTGCAACCGGCGCAACTGCCGCATCCCATCCTTGTAGAGACCGGAACGCCGATAGTGCGTCGCGCAATCGAGGCTGCGCAGGTCGAGTGTTTTCGTCGTGATGCCCATGCTTTCCGTTCCCGGCAGCAGGGCCAACGGGTTTTGGTGCCGGTTGCGAATGCTGTTCGGCATCTTCTTGAGGCTAAGCAGGTCCGCCGGCGGCAAAAAGCGCAACAGGGCCTTCCACAGAATATTCATCTCGGAAGCTGTCGGCCTGAACCAATCGGCAACGGCTGGAGCCACATAGTCGGACAGGCCGAGATCGGCCCCTTCGATCAGGCGCAGCGTATAGACCTCGCGCATCAACAGAGGCAGAAGCATCGCGATCCGGCCGCTGCCGACCTCGCTGACACTCACGATCAGGCCGCTGCAATTTTTGGGCAAATGTCGATAGAATGCTGTCAGAACCTGTCGGCGCTGGAACGGGGTCATGAAAAAATCATGACTATCACGCTCCCAGAACGACATGAGTTCGGGAGCCTCGGGCCCGTCGTGAATCGCGAACCTATACTTGTTGCCAGCCATAGCGCCCCCGCGCGTCATATGCCGAATTCTCCCATCGGCCTTTGCGCGCTATGAGGTCGAGAACCCATCGACGGTCAAATTTTCGCGCAACAACCATGCTATCTTAGCCACGAGGTCCAGAACCGTCGAGACAGAGATAGTAAAAGTCATTGATATCCTATCTTTACGTTAACATATGCCTGAATCGCAGAATAATAACGTATCGTTATCGGCCGAAGCAGACCAAGAAACGGCCTGCGTCATATACTTGCGGAAGCTGACATCTACCTGCGGTTGAAGGCCATGTGCCGGCTATTCTGGCAGCCCGGCTAACGGATTCTGATATGGCACCCCTAACGGCCGGAAATCTTTTTCATTTTCCGTGAGAACGATCAGATCATGACGGCGGCCGGTCGCGGCAATGGCGATGTCCTCGAAGCCCGGTGAGATGCCCGCAGCCCGGGCGACCGTCATGAGATGCCCGGCCACCGCTGCCGTTTCGAGGTCGAGCGGCAGGATGCGGCTTGCATGATAATGGCGGATTTCTCCCCACCATTCAGCCAGCGCAGCCGCCTTTCTGGTGGCCCCGATCCGCTTGGCGTTGGCAATCCCGTCTTCGATTTCGGCTGCGGTGATTACCGAAAGCCAGAGATCGGCCGACCGGTCGACGATCCAGGCGACCAATTCCTCGTCGGCGGGCGTCCTCTTTTTCGAAGGCGCGAGCAAGCTGACGATATTGGTATCCAGCAGGTACAATTCAGAACGCCGGATCGCGTCAGAACGCCGGATCGCGCAGGGCTCGCGCCGGCTTGCGCTCGCGAACGGGCAGGTCGCCTTCTTCCAGCGGCGAATTGGCCAACAGCCAGCCGAGGGACGGCACCCGCGACAGGCGTTCATAGTCGGTATAGCTGAGGACAACGGCTTCCCGCTTGCCGTGGCGGGTGACCACGGTTGGCGCCCCGGCAACGGCCTCGTCGACGACATGGGAGAAGGTCGCCTTCACGTCCTTGAGCTGGGCTTCCTTCATTGCCTGGATCTCCGATGACCAAAGTAGTCATATATAGCACAGCATCCGCGCTGACAAGGGTTCGGAAAATTGAGGGAGGGCGTTGGCGTGGCCTGGAGCGGTGTAGCCGTTCGACGAAATTACTCGTCGTCCAGCAGGATGCGCTCGGCGGCTCCGTCGAGATCCTCGTACTGGCCGCTTTTCAGCGACCACAGGAAGGCGGCGAGCGCCCCGGCTCCAAGCGCCAGCGCCAGCGGAACGAGAAAGATGAGGCTACTCATTCATCTGGCGGCGGTCAGCGGATGCGGGGTCAGTGGATGGCCTTGTCGAGCGCCGCGCGCGGGCCGCGCGGTCTTGCCGGCGTTCAGCCGCAGCGCGTTGACGACGACGAGGACGGACGACAGCGACATGGCAATCGCCGCCACCAGCGGCGTGACGTAGCCGGCAACAGCGATGGGCAGCGCGATGGCGTTGTAGGCGATGGCGAGGCCGAAATTCTGCCGCACCAGCCGTCCCGCTTCCCGGGCGACGGCAAAGGCGGTCGGCACCGCGTCGAGGCTTTCATGCAGGAAGACGAAATCGGCGGCGTTGCGGCCGATGTCGGCGGCGGTTGCGGGAGCCATCGAAACGTAAGCCGCCGCCAGCGCCGGCGCGTCGTTGAGGCCGTCGCCGACCATCAGCACGTGGCGGCCGGCCTGCGCCTGAGCCGTCAGCCGCTCGACCTTGGCACCCGGCAGCAACCCGCCGGCATGATCCTTGATGCCGAGCCTGGCCGCCGTCTCCGCCACGATCTCCGCCCTGTCGCCGGAATAGATCGCGGTCTCGATGCCGCGTTCCTGCAAGGTAGCGACGGCGTCGCGCGCGCCCGGACGAAGCGCGTCCTCGAAAGCAAAACTCGCCAGTGGCGCACCATCGCGGGAGAGCACCGTTCCGGTCGCGGTTCCCGGACCGTCCTTTGCAAGCGCCCAGTCGGCACGGCCGAGGCGGTAGACGCTGCCTTCCCGACGTGCCTCCATGCCGAGGCCGGGGTGCTCGACGATGTCGGAAAAGCGGATGCCGGCCAGGTCGCGGCCTTCCCCCGCAGCCGCCAGCGCCCGCGACAGCGGATGGCGCGAGTGCATGGCCAAAGCCGCACCAATGGCGAGCGCTTGCGGGTCGAGCGATGGCGCGTCGAGCAGGCGCGGCCGGCCCAGCGTCAGCGTGCCGGTCTTGTCGAAGGCGACCGCGTCCACCTCGGCCAACCGCTCGATGCCGGAGCCGTCCTTGACCATGATGCCATTTTCGAACAGGCGGCGCGCGGCGATCACTTGCACGATGGGTACGGCCAGACCCAGCGCACAGGGACAGGTGATGATGAGCACGGCAATGGCAATGCCGATGGCGCGGTGCCAGTCGCCCGTCGCCAGCATCCAGCCGATGAAGGTAAGCAGGGCAGCGCTATGCACCACCGGCGAATAAAGCCGTGCGGCGCGGTCGGCCAGCCGCCGGTAGCGGGCGCGGCCGCCTTCCGCCGCCTCCATCAGGCGCACCATTTCGGCGAGGAACGAGCCTTGCGCCCGCGCCGTTGCCGTGATCGCCAGCGGTCCGGTCAGGTTGAGCGTGCCGGCCCGAACCGCAGTGCCCGGCTCGACGCGGCTCGGCGTGCTTTCGCCCGTGGCGATGGCGCAGTCGAGGTCCGATACGCCGTCGGCGACGGTGCCATCCACCGGCACGCGGTCGCCCGCCACCAGCAGCACGCGCATGCCGGGCTCGATCTCGGCCACCGGCAGATAGTCGCGGCTGCCATCAGTGCGCTGCACGGTCGCCCCGCGCGGGGACAGGCGTACCAGGCCGCGCACCGCCGCGCGCGCCTTTTCGCGCATCACATGATCGAGCGTGCGGCCGATCAGCAGGAAAAACACCAGTGTCGTTGCGGCGTCGAAATAGGCGTGTTCGCCATGGTGCAGCGTGTCGTAGAGGCTGAGGCTGAAGGCCAGCGTGATGCCGATGGAAATCGGCACGTCCATATTGGTGTGGCCATGCTTCAACGCGCTCCAGGCCGAGCGGAAGAACACGCGTCCGGCATAGACAAGCGCGATCAGCGCCAGTCCCGCTGAAATCCAGTGGAAGGCCTGCCGCGTCTCGGCGTCGGCGCCCGACCATACCGACACGGAAAGCAGCATGATGTTCATGGAGCAGAAGCCGGCAACGCCGAGCGCGCGGATGAGCCGGGAAAGTTCGGGATCGCCCTTGTCTTCTCCGGCTTCGAACAGATGCGCCTGGTAACCGGTCTTGGCCAGCGCCTCGATCATCGGCGGAACGCTGTCCCCCCGCCATTTGACGCTGGCGCGTTTGGTCGACAGGTTTACGCGCGCGGCCTCGACACCGGGCAGTCGGCCGAGGCCGCGTTCGACAGCCTGGATGCAGGCGCCGCAATGCATGGCCGGCACCGACAGGTCGGTCTGGTAAAGGCCATTGCCCAGGTCGCGGCTGGCCAGCCGGATTTCTTGCGGCGACAAAGCGCCGTCCGGCTGCGCGGCAACTTCAACGCCGGGCGCGCAGCAACTCATCTGATCGCCTTGTAGGCATGCCATGTTGAATGGCCGAGCAGCGGGAAGATGACGATCAGCCCAACCAGTGCGGTCGCGACCGAAACGGCAAACAGCACCGAAACGATGGCCCCCCACATTACCATCACCGGCAGGTTACGCCAGACCATGGAGATCGACGTGCCCATCGCGGTGAAGGCGTCGAGTTCCTGGTCGAGCAGCATCGGCACGGCAAAGACGCTGATGGCGAAGGAGAAGGCGGCAAACAGCCCGCCCACCACCGTGCCGACCAGCAGCATGCCCCAGCCTTCGGGCGTGGTGAACAGCATCTCGGCGACATGGTCGAGACCCGGAAACGGCAGCAGCCCGAAGAACAGTGCATAGACGATGACGGCGGCGCGGTTCCAGACCAGCATCAGCAGGCACAGGATCGCGCCGGTATAAAGAACCTGCGCACCCGAGCGCGCCGGCAAGAACAGCATGCGGTGGAGGCCGACCTGCTCGCCGTTTTCGATGGCATGGCTCTTCTGGTAGAGGCCGATGGCCACCAGCGGCCCAACGACCATGAAGCCGGAGAGCGCGGGAAACAGGATGTAGTCCAGTTCGAGCACGAACAGGCCCCAGACGATGGCGGCCGAGAGGGCGAACACGACAAACCCGTAGGCGAGGCTTGGCCCCGGCTGGTTCCACAGGTCGCGCCAGCCATGGGCAAGCCAGCCGAAGGCGGCACTTGCGGGCAGATTGCGCTGACGCCGCACCGCAAGCGGGACGGGAAGCGCATTCGTATGATCGACTGACGGCATTGCAGCTATCCTTTCCGGTTCAACAGGCGGAGCGCGCGGCCCGCAGGGGCGCGCCTTCGACACCGATTTCCTTCGCGTGCGGCACGCAGTCGGGCTGGGAAGTGAATGCCACATAGACAAGATGCGCGTTGGCGCCAAGCAGCACGGCGATGCCCAGCGCCACCAGTGCCAGCACGGCCGCCTTGCGCCCGAGGCGCGGCGGCCGCTGGCTCGTCGGTTCGGCGGGCGCCGTCATCTGGCGTCCGGCTGCAGCGTGTGGACGTAGAGCGTCAGGAGCTTGAGCTGCAGCGGCGACAGCCTTTCGCCCCAATGCGGCATATGCCCCTGACGCCCCGAATAGACGGAACTGTAGACCGACTGCTCGTCGCCGCCATAGATCCAGCTTGCATCGGTCAGGTTCGGCGCGCCGAGATCGTGAGTGCCCTTGGCGTCGTCGCCATGGCAGGCGACGCAGTTGTCGGCAAAGACCTGTTTGCCCGCCTCGATGCGCTCAGCATTACCTTCGGCCGGCAGCGCGCCCGACAGAGAGCGCACATAGGCGACGACATTGCCGATCTGCTCGCGGTCGAGCATGGCGTCGCGGCCGAACGCCATCATCTGCGAGACGCGCGTATCGTCGTTGGTGGAGTTGATGCCGACGCGGATCGTCTCCTCGATGGTTTCAGGCTCGCCGCCCCACAGCCACGCCTTGGCGGCAAGGTCGGGGAAGCCCGGCCCGCCGGTGCCGCCCACGCCGTGGCAGGCGGCGCAATTGTCGTCGAACAGCGTGCGGCCGGCTTGCCTGACCGGCTGCATCAGGGCCGGTTCCGCCTCGATATCGGCATAGCTCATCGCCTCGACCTTGCCGGCCCACGCTTCGTTGCGCGCGGCGTCGGCCTTGGCCACCTGCTCGGTCACAAGGTTGCGCTGGTCGAAGCCGGTGAGCCCCTGCGTGTAGGTCCGGCCGAGCGGCCATGTCGGATAGAGCACCCAGCAGGTCACGGCGAAAACGAGCGTCGCCGCCAAAAAGGCGAACACCACTTTTGGGATCGGCGTTTCGAGTTCCTCGATGCCGTTCCATTCATGGCCGGTCGTTTCGCGCCCGGTGACCGGATCGTGCTTGATTATACTCACTGCCCTATCTCCACGGCATTTTTTCGCGCCCTGTCCGGGCGGCCCCTATTCCAGCGGCCCCTACTCCAGCGGCTTGTCGTCCTCGTCGAGGATGCTTTTCTTGGCCCTGTCGAAGCGTTTCCGGTTGGATGGCCACAGCGCGTAAATCAGCACGCCGATGGCAAAGGCGATGAAATAAAACAGCCCCCAGGTCTTCGCGATCCCGACAAGCGTCTGATGGTCGACATCCATACCTAGTCACCGGCCGGTTTGGGTTGCTCATAGGCGACCTCGGTGAGGCGGCCCAGAATCTGCAGATACGCCACCAGCGCATCCATTTCCGTGACCCGCGCCGCATCGCCGTCGAAGGCGCGGATCTGCGTCGCTTCGCCGTAGCGCTCGCTCAACGCCGAGGCGCCGGCGCTGTCGGGGGTGGCCTGCGCGTAGGCGTCCTTCACGGCCTCGTCGATCATCTCCTGCGTATAGGGAACGCCGACGGTCTGCTGTGCCGCCAGATGCTTGTCGAGATCGTTGGTGCGCAACTCGTTGCGCGCCAGCCAGCCATATTTCGGCATCACCGAGCCCGGCACGACGTCGCGCGGATTGATGAGATGGGCAACATGCCATGCGTCCGAATATTTGCCGCCGAGGCGCGCGATATCGGGGCCGGTGCGCTTGGAACCCCACAGCATCGGGTGGTCGTATTTGGACTCCACCGCCAGCGAATACGGGCCGTAGCGCTCGACCTCGTCGCGCAGCGTGCGGATCATCTGGCTGTGGCAGGCATAGCAGCCTTCGCGGATATAGATGTTGCGGCCAGCCAGTTCGAGCGGCGTGTAGACGCGCATGTCGGGCGCGTCCTCGACGGTCTTGTGGATGGTGAACAGCGGCGCGATCTCGACGATGCCGCCGACCGAGGCGACCGCGAGGATGGCAATGACGAAGCCGATGGCGCTGCGTTCGATCTTGCGATGGAAAAACTCGGGCATGGTCGGTTACTCTCCGGCCTGAACGGCGTCACGGGCGAAGAGGGGAACGTCGCCATCTTCACTTTTCTGGGCAAGGTCGGCACGCGCCTGCCGGATGGTCATCCAGATATTGTAGGAACAGATGACCGCGCCGGCCAGGAACAGCAGGCCGCCAAAGGCGCGAGCGATGTAATAGGGGTGCATCGCCTCGACCGTATCCATGAAGGAATAGGCGAGCGTGCCGCCGTCGGTGTAGGTGCGCCACATCAGGCCCTGGATGATGCCCGAGTTCCACATGGCGAAGACGTAGACAATCGCCCCGGCCAGCGCCAACCAGAAGTGCACCTCGATCAGCTTGGGCGAATACATGGCGGTGCGCTTCCACATCCACGGCACCAGCGCGTAGAGCGAGCCGAAGACGATCATCGAGTTCCATCCGAGCGTGCCGGCGTGGACGTGGCCGACGGTCCAGTCGGTGTAATGCGATAGCGCGTTGACCGGGCGGATCGCCATGAACGACCCTTCGAAGGTCACCAGGCCGTAGAACACCGCCGCTACCATCATGAAACGCAGCGTGGCGTCGTCACGCACCTTGGCCCAAGCACCGTTCAACGTAGCCAGCGCGTTGCCGGCCGATGCCCAGGACGGCACCAGAAGGATGATCGAGAAGCTCATGCCGAGCGTCTGCACCCATTGCGGCAGCGCCGTATAATGCAAATGGTGCGAGCCTACCCACATGTAAAGAAAGGTGATGCCCCAGAACGAGATGATCGACAGCCGGTAGGAGAAGATCGGCCGGCCGGCGCGCTTGGGCAGGTAGTAGTACATCATGCCGAGGAAGCCTGCGGTGAGGAAGAAGGCGACGGCGTTATGGCCGTACCACCATTGCGTCATCGCATCCTGCACGCCCGAAAACGCGGAGTAGCTCTTGGCCGAACCCCAGGAGATCGGCACCGCCAGATTGTTGACGATGTGCAGCACCGCCACGACCAGGATGAAGGCCATGTAGTACCAGTTGGCGACGTAGATATGCGGCTCCTTGCGCCGCGCGAGCGTGCGCAGATAGATCGCGAAATAGACGACCCAGACAACGACCAGCCAGATATCGGCATACCATTCCGGCTCGGCATATTCCTTCGACTGGGTAATGCCCATGAAATAGCCGGTCACCGCCAGCACGCAGAACAGATTGTAGCCGATGAGCACGAACCATGGGCTCAACTGATCGGGCAGGCGCGCGCGCGTCGTGCGCTGGAGGACGTGGAAGGACGTGGCGATCAGCGCGTTGCCGCCAAAGCCGAAGATCACCCCGGTGGTGTGGACTGGACGGATGCGGCCAAAGCTCGCCCAGGCGGCGTCGAAGGTGAGATCGGGCCAGGCGAGCAGCGCCGCCACCCAGACGCCGAAGCCCATGCCGATCACCGCCCAGATCATGGTCAGGACGATGCCGACCTTGGTCGGGTCGTCATAGTAGCGGGACAGGCGCTCCGGGTCGGGCTCCGGCGTGTAGTAGCCGGCCATGACGACGAAGGCCAAGGCGACGCTGGATAGAAGCACGATGATGCCGTGGACGCCGAGCGGGTCGCCGCGGCCACCGGCAGCCATGGCCAGTCCGCAAAGCGCGGTCACCACAAGAATGACCAGCGCATATTGGCGTTCGGAGAGCGTCAGTTGCGATATCATCGTGCACCCTGTGCGTGAGTTTAGGCAGTCGAAACCGCCCTATAGTCGGGCGAACCCAGGCGGTCTTTGCTCTTGCGCAAAAATTTCGAAGCGCGATCCGCGCCCGGTGAAAAACCGTTGCTTCGATGCAAATGAATGCAAATCTCGTAACGGTGTCCCTCAATGTCTCAATTCAATCGTAGCCGGGGGGCCGGGTGGTTTCCAGTCCGACGGGGCGAGCCGTTTGCCGCAGCGCCGTTTGTCGCAGGACTGAGCCGCACCCTTGAAATGCCGGTGTGCAGGAACAACGACGCTGCCGACAGAGTTTTCAGGTGCCCGCTTATGCGTATGCCGCAGGAGCCGACGCGCGGTCGATGTCCCGGCGCAAGACGATCAGCGTCGTCAAATCCTGCACGCCGCTGTCGCCGGCAATCATGTCCCGCAGCGTGTTGAGCCGGTCGATGGAGGGCACCTCGACCTCGACCATGAGGTCGAGCTGGCCGCCGATCGAGGAAACGCGCCGGACCTCGGCGAAACCCGCCAGCTTGTCCAATATGCCGAGCGCGGGCGTTCGCGCCAGCGTCACCATCAGGAAGGCGCGGATGACATTTTGGACCATCTGCCCGATGTCGGCGCGGTAGCCACGGATCACGCCGGTCTTTTCCAGCATCGCCACCCGTTCGGTGGTCGCGCTGCGCGACAGCCCGATACGCGCGGCCAGCGTCTTCAGCGGAATGCGCGCCTCTCGGGACAGGATGGAGAGGATCTGCCGGTCGCGGTCGTCAAGCTCCCTCATGCCCCTCCCCTTCGCGTGGCCGATAATATGCCGGTCCAGCCAGTTAATATGCCGGTTGAACCGGCACTATGCTGGATGCCAGACTTTTCGACCTGTGCCAAGTTCCGGGTATCGCCAATGCAGCCCTGCCTGGAACCACGCCGATGACCGATTTGAACCACCCTGCCCCCGCCTTTTTGCCGGATGAGGCCAGGGCGCTGGCAAGTGACCTTTTCGGCGTGGTCGGCGAAGTGACCCCGCTGGACAGCGAGCGCGACCAGAATTTCAGGCTAACGGCCGGGCCTTTGGCATGGACGCTCAAGATCGTGAACGCTTCCGAGCCGGCCGCTGAGAGCGCGTTCCAGACCGCGCTGCTCGAGCATCTGGAGCGCATGACGCCGGATGTGATTGTTCCGCGCCTCGCCAAGACACGCGATGAAAAATTCCTGGCCACCGTCGACGCGCCGTCGGGCGAGCGCCATGCCGTGCGGCTGGTGTCGTGGCTGGATGGCCGGCCGCTGGCGCAAAGTCCACGCACGCCGGAGCTTTTGCAAGCGCTGGGCGGCGCGTTGGGGCGGCTTGACCGCGCCTTGCAGGGCTTCATCCATCCGGGCGCGCTGCGCGTGCTCGACTGGGATATTCGGCGCGCAAGCGAGGCGCGCGGACGGCTGGCCCATGTCCGCGATGAAGCCGACCGGGCGCTGCTGGCGCGCTTCCTCGACCGCTTCGACGCCACCGTAGCGCCCCGCCTGCCCGGCCTGCGCGCGCAAGTGATCCACAACGACGCCAATGACTGGAACGTGCTGGTCGATCCGGCCAATCCGGACCGCATCGCCGGGCTGATCGACTTCGGCGACGCGCTGCATTCCGTGCTGATCGGCGAGGTGGCGGTGGCCTGCGCCTATTCGATCCTCGATCTGGAAGACCCGATCGGTGCCGCCGCCCGGATCGTGGCCGGCTTCCATGCCGAGTATCCGCTGCGCGAGGAGGAGATCGACCTTCTCTTCGACCTGATCGCCATGCGGCTGGTCATCAGCGTCACGCTGTCGGCCGAGCGCGCCGACCGTACCGGCGACAATCCCTATCTGGCCATCAGCGAGGCTCCCGCCTGGCGTCTGCTGCGCCGTATGGATGCGATGAACCCGCGCTTTGCCACCGCCATCCTGCGCAATGCCTGCGGCTTCGACGCCGTTTCTGGAGCGAGCGCCATTGCGCGCTGGATATACGACAACGCAAGAACCTTTTCAGCCGTGCTCGACCGCCATCCGGCAACGCTTGCCAAGGAAATCGTGCCTTATGGCGACCCCGCGCACCCGATGACGGTGACGTCGGCAGCGGCCGAGCCGGCCAAGGCGACCGCGTGGTGGGATGCGCATTGCGCCGAGAACGGTATCGAACTGGGCATCGGCCCATGGGGCGAGGCGCGCACGGTCTATGCCGGGACGATGTTCGAGTCGCGCTTCGTGGAAGGCGAAAGGCGCGACCGCCATCTCGGCCTCGACCTGTTCATGCCGGCTGGAGAGAAGGTGCGCACGCCGCTCGCGGCAATCGTGAAAAGCGTCGAGATCGAGGAAGACCCGCTCGGCTATGGCTGCCTCGTCGCGCTGGAACATTTTCCTGAAAACTGCCCGCCCTTCATCACGCTGTGGGGCCATCTGGCGCATGAGGCGATGGACCGGCTGAAGCCTGGCGAACGGCTGGAGGCCGGCGCGGTCGTCGGCGAAATGGGTGCGCCGGCGGAAAATGGCGGCTGGGCTCCGCATCTGCATTTCCAGATTTCAACCGATACTTCACTTGCCGCGCGCGACATTCTGGGCGTCGGCGAGGCGCGCTATCTCGACGTCTGGCGCGAACTTTTTCCCGATGCCGCGACGCTGGCCGGCATCCCGCCGGAAACCTTCGAGCAGAAGGGCCGCAGCCGTGCCGAAATCGTCGCGGCGCGCAAAACCTCGATGCTGCCCAACCTGTCCATCTCCTATTCGGAGCCGATCAAGTTCGTGCGCGGCGACGGCGTCTGGCTGATCGACCATCGCGGGCGCGCCTATCTCGACTGCTTCAACAATGTCTGCCATCTCGGTCACGCCCATCCTGACGTGGTCGCGGCGATTGCGCGGCAGGTTAGCCGGCTCAATACCAACACGCGCTATCTGCACGATTTGATCGTGGACTATGCCGAGCGGCTGACCGCGACCCTGCCGCCGGAGCTTTGCGTGGCCTCCTTCGCCTGCACCGGCAGCGAGGCCAACAGCCTGATGCTGCGCATGGCGCGCACGCATACGGGCCGCGAAGACGCGATCGTGCTCGACTGGGCCTATCACGGCACCACGCAGGAACTGATCGACCTCAGCCCCTACAAATACAAGCACAAGGGTGGGCAGGGCCGGAAACCGCATGTGTTCGAGGCGGCTATTCCCGACAGTTTTCGCGCGCCGGCAGATTGGCCGCTGGAGGAGCACGGCAGGCGCTTTGCCGAGAGCGTCGCCGAACAGATCGAAGCGATGGCGCGAAAAGGCCGCGCCCCGGCGCTGTTTCTGGCCGAATCCATTCCGAGCGTAGCCGGGCAGGTGTTTTTCCCGGAAAATTATCTCGCTGAAGTCTACGCCATGGTGCGCAAGGCGTGCGGCGTCTGCGTGGCCGACGAGGTGCAGGTCGGCTTTGGTCGGGTCGGCAGCCACTGGTGGGCGTTCGAGACGCAGGGCGTGGTGCCCGATATCGTCACCATGGGCAAGCCGATCGGCAACGGCCATCCAATGTCGGCCCTTGTGACGACGCGCGAGATCGCCGCCTCGTTCAACAATGGCCTCGAATACTTCAACACGTTTGGCGGCAATCCCGTTTCCTGCGCGGCGGGCCTTGCCGTGCTCGACGTGATCGAGCGCGACGGCCTGCGCCGCAACGCCAGCGAGATCGGCGCCTATCTGATAAAGCGCTTTCGCGAAATGCAGGCGCGCTACGAGGTGATCGGCGACGTGCGCGGCATGGGCCTGTTCCTCGGCATCGAACTGGTCAATGACCGAAAAACCAAGGAACCGGCAACGGCGCTCGCCAAGAAGATCAATGACGGCGCGCGTAGCCGAGGCGTGTTGATGGGAACCGAAGGCCCGCACGATAATGTGCTCAAGATGCGCCCGCCGATGATCTTCAGCCGCGAAAACGCCGATCATCTGGTCAGCGTTCTGGACGATACCTTCGCCGCCGTTCTGGCCAACGAGGGTTAGCGCTCAGCCGGGCCGCGCGACGCGTTGCGAGCGGCCCGGCCCGGTGGCCTCACATATGGTCGCGCGGGATGCGGGCGCTCCGCTCGCGCTCGAACACGGTGTCGTCGCCATGCCGCGCTTCGATCCGCTCCGAAATCACCCATTCGGTTTCGGTGCAGGACAGGTGGGACCTGTAATGGGTATGGACGCGCCAGCCTTCCCGCTCTGTGCTGCATGTCCAGTCGATCTCGGCCGTCATCGACAAAGGATCGCCCGGCGCTATCGACCAGAGTTCCTCCCGCGTATCGCGACTGCATAGGCCATTGCCGGGATGGCGGCTGAGGCCGGTGTCCTCGCGCACGCGGTAGCGGGTGACACCTTGCAGAAGGTCGCGCTCCACCGAGCGGCCCGACGATCCTTGCGTCAAGACCTCGTAGGGCGGCAAGGGATCGGGGTTGGCCGGCTCCGGGATCTCGATCCGTCGATGCGCGCCGAGAAGCGGCAGATCGACTTGCAGCGTGGCGAGGTCGATCGCAAGCGTCGCATCGTAGGGCGAAGGCAGGATCGTCGGCCAGTAGGCGCTGGAAAACGACACGCGGATGCGATGGCCCGGGGCGAAACGGTAGCCGCAGGCGTCGAGCGCCAGTTCGATCTCGACCGGCTTGCCCGGCTCCATAGGGTGCGGCTCGGCATTGCCATGGCGATGCGCAAGGTTGAGCACGCCGTAGCTGACGCGCGTGGCCGTCCCATCCGTGTGCACATCGACCAGCCGGACGGCAAGGTTGCCGAGCGGGGCATCGCTGGAAAGCGACAGTTTTGCCACCGGCTGGCCGAGAATGACGCATTCGTCGGAAAGAACGGCACTGTCGAAGCTGAGCGAGCCGGCATCGTCGAGGCGCTGGTCGCCAGCCATTTCCGTATCCGGTTTGAGCGTGAAGAATTCACCCGAAGCCGTGCCCGTATCCAGCGGCGAGCGCAGCAGGACGCTGCCTTCGGCTCGCTGGGCAGGATCGCGCCCAAGCCGGCCCGAAGCGTCCGGGCGAAGGGTAAGGGTTGCCGGCGCGGTCCATTCGTCCACGGCGACCCAATAGCCGGGGTCGGTTTCGCGCCAGCGCGCGGGCTTTGGGCCGTCCAGTATATAGGCGCGCAGTCTTGGTGTCGTTTCCGCCTTGTTGTCCTCGCCGCACAGCCAATGCCGCCACCAGGCGATCGCCTCGGCGTGGAAGTCGGTGCGCGGCTTCGGATAGGCGAAATGCGGGTATTTGTGGACCCATGGGCCGACCAGCCCCCAGGCCTTTTCCGGCATGCCGGCGACCGCCTTCAAGGGCGTGTTGCGATAGCCGTCGGCCCAGCCCGCAATCACCAGCGAGGGCACGCAATAGCCGGCAAAATCCTCGCCGATTGAGCCATGCCGCCAGAACGCGTCGCGGCGCTGGTGGGAAAGCCATTCCTTCATGAAGAAGGGTTCGCCTTCCAGCCGTTCCAGCCACATGTCGCGCCAGCGGTCGCCGACGAGAGCGGGATCGGGCGCGCGCGACTGATAGGCGCCCATCGTCGCCGCCCATGACGCCTGCGCCGACAGATGCGCGCCGTTCTTGTAGTGGATGTCGTCATTGTAGCGGTCGACCGTGGATGACAACGAAATCACCGCCTTGAGCGCCGGTGGCTTGAGCGCGGCCACCTGAAGCCCGTTGAAACCGCCCCAGGAAATGCCCATCATGCCGACATTGCCGTTCGACCAGTCCTGCGCGGCAATCCATTCGATCACCTCGACCGCATCGGCAAGCTCCCGCTCAGTGTATTCGCCGTCGATCACGCCGTCGGATTCGCCGCAGCCGCGAATATCGACGCGTAACCCCGCAATGCCGGCAGCGGCGAACACCGGATAGGTGGATTCGTCACGCGGGGCGGTGCCGTTGCGCTTGCGATAGGGCAGGAATTCCAGCACCGCCGGCACCGGCGTGCCGGGCGAGGCCGCTTCCGGCATCCAGATGCGGGCGGCAAGCCTCGTGCCGTCCTTCAGCACGATCCACTCGTTTTCGAGGACGTTGAAATTCTTGTCTGTCATGAGATCAACCATAATGAAGGGACCGGCGGCAAGCACGCTGATGCCGCCGCCGGTCAATGAATGTTTGTTGCCGCCCCGGCTCAGGCCTCGAGCCAGACCCGGCTGGCGATGCGGCCATTGGACAGATCGTTGCCGATATCCGGGACGAAGCCCTTCAGATGGCTCGAACAGGCATTGAGATAGTCGTTGAACACCGGCAGGATCAGCCCGCCCTCGTCGCGCACCATCAGCGCCATGTCGCGGTAAAGCGCGCGCCGCTTGGTCTCGTCGAGTTCGCCGCGCGCGGCGACCGCCATCTTGTCGAAGTCGGGCCGCTTGAAGCGGGTGTCGTTCCATTCCGCGTTGGAGACATAGGACGTGGAATAGCGCGCGTCCTGCGTCGGGCGTCCGCCCCAGTAGGAGGCGCAGAATGGCTTGACGTTCCAGACTTCCGACCAGTAGCCGTCGCTTGGCTCGCGCCGCACGTCGATCTTGATGCCCGCTTTTTCCGCGCTCAACTGGAAAAGCTGGGCGGCATCGACAGCACCAGGGAACGCAGCTTCCGAGGTTCTAAGCAGGATCGGGTCCTGATGGCCCGACTTCTTGAAGTGGAAGGCCGCCTTGTCGGGATCGTAGGTGCGCTGCTCGATATCGGTGGGGGCGAGCGCGTAGTTGGCGTTGACGGGAAAATCGTTGCCGATGGTGCCGAATCCGCCCAGCACCCGCTTGAGGATGGCCTCGCGGTCCACCGCATATTTCAGCGCCAGGCGCAGATCGTTGTTGTCGAAGGGTGCTGTGTCGCAGTGCATCAGGAAGGAATAGAAACCCTTGCCGGAGGTGCGCAGGATCTCGACGCCCGAAACCTGCTTCAACAACGGCACGACCTTCGGTTCGACGACGTTGATGAAATCGACCTGCCCGGAGCGCAAGGCGCTGATACGGGCGGTCAAGTCGTTCATGACGGTAATAAGGACGCTATCGACGTAACCCCGGTCCTGGCGCCAATCGTCCTTGTTTTTTTCGAATTCGGCGCGAACGCCCGGCTCGTACGAAACCAGCTTATAGGGACCGGTACCGATTGCGGCCGCAGGCTTGTCGACGCCGCCGCCCGGCTGGATCTGGAGATGATAGTCCGTAAAAATCAGCGGCAGGTCGGCATTGGCCTCCTTCAGCGTCACCACCATGTCGCCGGCGCGCGCCTCGATGCGGTCCACGCCGGTCAAAAGGCCAAGCGCGCCCGATTGCGATTTTGCACCCGCATGGCGGCGCAACGTCTCGACAGCATCGTTGGCGGTCATCGGCGTGCCGTCGTGGAAATGAACGTCCTTGCGTATCTTGAATGTCCATTCCTTGGCGTCAGCCGACGGCGACCAGGATTCGGCCAGCGAAGGCACCGCCTCGCCCGTCTTGGGGTCGGACTCGACCAGCGTATCGCCCCAGCAATGCGCGATCACGAATGCCACGCTGGCGGTCGCCAGAGCGGGGTCGAGCGTATCGGCCGAAGCGCCGCCGTCCAACCCCATCCGCAATTGCCCGCCGCGTACCGGCGCTTGCGCCCTTGCCGGCGATACGAGCGAGCCGGCAGCGACCGAGAGCCCCAAAACCGTTCCCGCCTGAAGCAGGCCGCGACGCGATAAATTCAATGTCTTGCCAGACGCGCTCATGTGAATTCCCCTTATGATGCTGAAGCGTTTCGCTCGATCTTAAGCGGCGGCCACGCCAACGCAATTTCACGGTTTGACGCGCCTTTAAGCAGGTTTATGCTGCCAGCATGAGGAAGCCCTGCCCCAATTTCAGCAGCAATTTGAAACGCGCCTGCAGCACGCGAGAATCGGTGTCCGAACTGTGCCGGGCGATCGGCCTCAACCGGCAGCAGTTCAACCGCTACCTCAATGCGGGGTCCCTGCCCTCGGCCCATAATCTGATGCGGATCGCGGCGGCCTTCGGCCTCGAGCCGGCCGATTTCGAGCTGCCGGAAAGCGCCTTTGGCCGCAAGCTCGGCGAGCGGCGCCGGCCCGCGACCCGTGCGGGGCCATTGGCCAACGCTTTCCCGGGCGATTTGAACGCGCTGGCCGGCTATCTCGGCTTTTACCAGACATGGCACATGTCGCTGTCCTGGCCCGGCCGCGTCGTCTGTTCCTGCGCCCATTTGCGCGAGAGCGGCGGGCAGGTTCTGGTGACCTCGCTGGAGCGCATCGAGGATGTCGAAAGCGGCATTGTGCAGCGCTCGCGTTATGTCGGACTGGCGGCCTACCGGCGGCAGCGCATCTTCGTGACCGAACTGACCAGCGACGAAGCGCCAACCTTCGGGCAGACGATCCTGATGCCGTTTGAAATCCACCAGCGGCGCTATCTGCGCGGCATCACCATGGGCCTGGCGTGGCGAAACAACAATCTGCCCTACGCTACCCGCACGATCTGGCACCATCTGGGAAACGCCGCCGACAGACGCGGCCTGATCGCGCGCTGCGGCATCTATCAGCCTGGCTCGGCGATCTTGCCGTCCACGGTGACGACCTTTCTGACCGAGGCGCGGCCAATCAGCGCCTCAACCATGCAGCCGCAGGGGTGAGGCCCCTGCCCTACCCGCGATAGCCGCGCCGACGTTTTTGCCTTTCGAGGCGCGAAAAAGCGGCGGACGCCCCCTCGCCTGTCGGATAGGAATCGATCTTCATGCGGCCGCGCGTGCCGATGCGGCCCCAGGCCCGCACCACGGACACCTCGCCGAACAGCGTCGGCTGCAATGACAGGCAATAGAACCGCGCCATGTTTTGCGCGGGATCGACGCGGTGGAGAATGGTCTCGGAGGCTTGGCTGTTGGTCATGCGGCCATTGGAACGGCCATGCGCCGTTGCGTCCAACGCCAATTTTGAATCGGTCGTACGGCATCGATTCACAGTGTTGATCGGTCGAACCGGCCGTCGTCCGGATCGGATCGAGTTGACACCTGTCAACTCCGGCGAAACCAACGCAAGAACCGGGCTGGCTAAATGGTTAATTTCCATTAACTATAAATTGCTTGACCCGACTCGGCTCCTCACCCATCCTGTTACGGTGTTTGCCGTATGGCGTCATGTTACCCGTAACTGATTGCCATTCGCGTTAGCTGCGCTTTGCTCCGTAATAAACAGGCCTGGCGTAGGCGAGATTCGGATTCGCCGGCGAATCGGCGCATAAAGGTTTTCAGGCATGGACATGGCCCTTCCGGGAGAGGTTTTAGGCGTGGCGACTTCAGGCCAGCACACGGCTAGCGCGCGGCAGATCGGCGTGGACACGGACAGCGCGGGCTGGTCGACGGATCGCGCCATCGCCAAGGATGCCGAGCTGCTGTCTGCCCAGTTGCAGGCTATGCGCGACCGGCTCTATGCGCCGGCCTCGAGCAAGGTGCTGCGGCGTTTTTCCAGCGGCGAGGCGGCAAGGCTGATCGGTGTTTCCGACGGCTATCTGCGCCAATTGTCCATCGCCGGCGACGGGCCGCAGCCGGAGACGGGCGCGGGCGGCCGCCGCTTTTACACGCTGGAAGACATCAACGGCTTGCGCCGGCACCTGGCTGAGCAGAGCCCGGCCAAGGCGCGTAGCTATCTGCCCCGGCGCGACGCGGCGCGCGGCGAACATATGCAGGTCATCGCGGTCACCAACTTCAAGGGTGGCTCCGGCAAGACCACGACCAGCGCGCATCTGGCGCAGCATCTGGCGCTGGCCGGTTTTCGCGTGCTGGCCATCGATCTCGATCCGCAGGCGTCTTTGTCGGCGCTGTTCGGCTACCAGCCGGAACTCGACCTCGACGGCAACGACACGCTCTATGGCGCCATCCGCTATGATAGCGAGAGCCGGCCGCTGTCGGACGTGATCCGTAAAACCTATTTCGACGGGCTGGACATCGTGCCCGGCAATCTCGAATTGCAGGAGTTCGAGCATACGACGCCGCAGATGCTGGCGGCGCGCCAGGGCGACGACAGCGACGGCCCGATGTTCTTTGCACGCGTGCAGGCGGCCCTTGCCACGGTCGCCGACCGCTATGACGTGGTCGTCATGGACTGCCCGCCGCAGCTTGGTTTTTTGACGCTGTCGGCATTGTGCGCCGCGACCTCCGTGCTGGTCACCATCCATCCTCAAATGCTCGACGTCGCCTCGATGAGCCAGTTCCTGTTCATGACCGCCGATCTTCTGTCGGTGGTGCGCACTGCCGGCGGCGAACTCAACTTCGACTTCATGCGCTACCTCGTCACCCGCTATGAGCCCAATGACGGGCCGCAGACGCAGATCGTCGGCTTTTTGCGCTCGCTGTTCGGGGAAAGGGTGCTGACCGCGCCGCTGGTCAAGTCGACCGCCTTTTCCGACGCTGGGCTGACCAAGCAGACGCTCTATGAGGTTTCGCGCGAAAGTTTTAGCCGCGCCACCTACGACCGGGCGATGGAATCGTTGACAGCTGTCAACGGGGAGATCGAAGGCCTTATCATGAAAGCCTGGAACAGGCCGGCATGAAGGAGGCAAAGATGGCAGGACAAAATCGCAAGAACCAATTGAAGGCGCTGTTCCAGCCGATGGAGCAGCCGGCTGCCGACCACGCGGCGGATGCGCCGACGCCATCGGCTGAACCCGCAGCGCACCCCCCTGCCCCGGCGTCCGAAGCGCGCGCCCGTGCGGCTTCTGGTGCCGTGAAAGCGATGGGCCTTTCGCTCGGCGGTCTGTCGCGTGAAATCGAGGATGCGCGCCGGCTGAAGGAAAGCCTGAGTATGGCCGACCGCGTCAACGAGATCGAGCCGGATCTGATCGATACGTCCTTCGTCAGCGATCGCCTCGGCCAGGACGACCGCGACGAAAGTTTTGTGACGCTCATGCACAGCATCGAGGTGAGCGGCCAGCAGGTGCCGGTGCTGGTGCGGCCGCACCCCGAAAAAACCGGCCGCTTCCAGACCGCCTATGGCCACCGCCGTATCCGCGCCGCCGCCCGTCTCGGCCAGCGCGTGCGCGCCATCGTGCGTGAGCTTTCAGACACCGAACTGGTGCTGGCGCAGGGCAAGGAAAACACCGAGCGCCGAGACCTGTCCTTCATCGAGCGCGCGTTCTTTGCCCATAGGCTGATCGAGCGCGGTTTTGAGCGCGGCGTGGTGCAGGAGGCGCTGTCGCTGCACAAGGCGGAGATGACGCGCTATCTGCAGGTGGCCGAAGCGGTGCCGCATCGCATCGCCAGTGCCATCGGTCCCGCGCCAAAAATCGGCCGGCCGCGCTGGATGGCGTTGGCCGACCTGCTCAAAAGCGAGGCGGCAACGGTCAAGGCCGAAGACGAGATCACCACCGAGCGTTTTCGCGCTGCTGCCGGCAGCGACGCGCGCTTCAACCTGGTGTTTTCGCGGCTGCAGCGCAAGGCGGCGGCCAAGGCCGGCGAGCCACGAGAAATTCGCGATGGACAGGGCAGGGCGGTCGCCCTCGTCAGCGTCGCCAAGGGCAGGGCGCGCGTCGAATTCGTGGACAAGATTGCCGACGGTTTTGAAGATTTTTTGGGTGGAGAACTGCCCAAGCTGTTGGAACGGTTCAGGCAGGGAGCAAAAAGCCCGGCCGGACCGGACTAGATTTATCCCCGACCGGCCAACAGGGTGGATGCTCGGCATTCAGCCCACGGCCGGAAAGGAGCGTAGAGCGTTAGTGTCGAATGCGTAGCAGCTAGAAACAGAAGGAAAAACAGGCAAAGAAAAAGGCCCCCGAAACGTCGCCATTCCGGAAGCCCTCATCAATGTAGCAATTGTGAGAGAATCATTTCCGGACCGACTTGTCAACACTGGACGCGTTCCGGAATGCCTTCGGCTTGCCTTTTATCGAGGTGAACGAAGATGATCGAGCCTATCTCGACGACGCCCTTCGGGCGGCGATCGCTGTCGCTTGCCATGGTGGCGGGGCAGATGGCGGCCGAGCGTTGCACGCCCGGCGCCAGCGCCAATAAATGGCAGGTGTTCCGCGCCGTCTGCGAGGCCAAGACGATGCTTGGCGCGAGCGACCGCGCGCTCGGCGTGCTCAATGCGCTGCTGAGCTTCCATCCCGACACCGATCTGGTGGAAGGGGAGGGGCTGGTGGTGTTTCCGTCCAATGCGCAGCTGGCGCTTCGCGCGCACGGCATGGCGCCGGCGACGCTGCGGCGGCATCTGTCGGTGCTGGTGGAATGCGGCCTCGTCGTGCGCCGCGACAGCCCCAATGGCAAGCGCTATGCCCGCAAGGACCAGGGCGGCGAGATCAGCCAAGCTTTTGGCTTCGACCTGACGCCGCTGTTGGCGCGCGCGCAGGAATTCGAACACATGGCGGACACGGTACGTGGCGAACGGCGCGCCTTGCAACTGGTCAAGGAACGCATCACCATCCTGCGCCGGGACATCGGCAAGATGATTGCCTTCGGCCTGGAGGAAGGGATTTTGGCCGATTGGCAGGGCCTGCATCTCGCTTATCGTGAGATCGTCACGCAGATCCCGCGCACGGCCAGCCGGATCGAATTGGAACCGGTCGCCGCAACCCTTGCTGAACTCGCCCTGGAGGTACGCAAGACGCTGGAAAATCATGTTAAAACACAGAATCCAAACGGCAATGAGTCTCATTTTGAGCGCCACATACAGAATTCAAAAACCGACTCCCATGAAATTGAACCTCGCTCCGAAAAAGAGCAGGGGGGCGAGGCCGCACCTAAGCTGGAAACCAAGAGCCAGCCGCCAACGGGCTACCCGCTTGGACTGGTGCTGCGGGCCTGCCCCGACATTGCCAATTACGCCCGCGACGGAATTTCGAACTGGGCGGGGCTGGTCGACACGGCAAATCTGGTGCGCGGCGCGCTCGGCGTCAGTCCGGACGCCTGGCAACAGGCCTGCGAGGCGATGGGGGCCGTGGATGCGGCGATCTGCATGGCGGCGATCCTGCAACGGGCCGAGCATATCAACAGCCCCGGCGGCTATCTGCGCAGCCTGACCGACAAGGCGCGGGAAGGGCGGTTTTCCGTCGGGCCGGTGCTGATGAGCCTGTTGCGGGCAATAGGGCGAGGGGAGGGGAGCAAAGCTGGCTGATCGGCGATCTTGCACGTCGCCTCACATGAGACTATAGTCCGTCTCAACTGGATAGGAGATCGATCATGCTGGCCCTTGCCAATGTCGCCGACGTTCTCGGCCTGCCGCCGCGCGAAGCGGCCGCGCGCTCGCCCTTCGGGCTGATGACGCGCATCGAAAATGGTTTGCCGATCGGCGCGCTCGAACGCGTGGCCCTTCTGCTCGCGCCGGGCGACGCCCAGTTCAAGTATCGGCTGGTGCCCAAGGCGACCTATGACCGGCGCAAGAAGGGCGCGCTGCTTCTGTCGACGGAAGAGGGCACGCGGCTGGCGCGGGTCGCCCGGGTCTGGGGTTTTTCGCTCGACGTCTGGAAAAGCGACGAGGATGCGCGAGAGTTCCTGTTCCGCTCGCATCCGATGCTGGAGGACCGGCGGCCGATCGATGTCGTCATCCAGAGCGAGATCGGGGCCGAACTGGTGCTCGATATTCTCGGCAGCCTGAAATATGGCAGCGCTGCGTGACGGCGCAGAACCTGGACCGAACGCTTTTCTGCTTCAGGATCGGCGATCCGGCGGGAAATTATCCGATCTTCGACGCGACCGGCTCGATGCTGGCCCCTGGCCGCTGGAATACGCCCGGAAGCCCGATGATCTACGCGGCCGAGCATTATTCGACGGCGCTGCTGGAAAAGCTGGTGCATGGCAGCGGCCGCCTGCCGCCCAACCAACATTTTATCCGCATCACTGTGCCGAGCGGCGCGTCCTATGAAGTGTTTTCGCCGCCCTCGCTTCCCGGCTGGGATACGATGCCTGCCACGGTGAGCAAACGCTATGGCGAGGAATGGTGCCGGGAGCGGCGAAGTCTCATCCTGCTCGTGCCCAGCGTCGTGGCGCGGCTCGACCGTAACGTGCTGATCAACCCGGCGCACCCCGAGTTTTCCCGGATCGAGACCAGCCTGCATAAGCCGGTCTATTGGGATCGACGGCTGTTTGGCGTGTAAAAGCATCGGGCCGAAAAGTGGAATCCGGTTTTCGGATCATTCCGGTGCTTAATCAAAGTGCGTGGCCGTCAGCGCCAGCCGAGCGCCGGGGCGACCTGGGTCAGGATCGCCTCGATGACATGGGCGTTGTAGGCGACGCCGAGCTGGTTGGGCACGGTAAGCAGCAGCGTATCGGCCTCGGCGATGGCCTCGTCCTTACGCAGCTCCTCGATCAGGACGTCCGGTTCGGCGGCGTAGCTGCGGCCGAACACGGCGCGCGTATCGGCTTCGATATAGCCGAAATGATCCTGGCTTTCGTCGCTGCCGAAATAGGCCCGGTCGCGGTCGTCGACCAGCGCGAAGATCGAGCGGCTGATCGATACGCGCGGCTCGCGCGCATGCCCGGCTTGCTTCCACGCCTCGCGAAAAGCCCGGATCTGCTCGGCCTGCTGGATGTGAAAGGGCTTTCCGCTTTCGTCGAATTTGAGCGTGGAGCTTTGCAGGTTCATGCCAAGCCTAGCCGCCCATTGTGCGGTGGCGTTGGTGGCGGCCCCCCACCATATCCTGTCGCGAAGCCCTTCCGAATGCGGCTCGATGCGCAGCAGGCCGGGCGGGTTGGCAAACATCGGGCGCGGATTGGGTTGGGCAAAACCCTTGCCGCGCAGAATTTCGAGGAGAACGTCGGTGTGCTGCCGGGCCATGTCGGCGTCGGTCTGGCCCTCTTGCGGCACATGACCGAAATAGCGCCAGCCGTCGATGACCTGCTCGGGCGAGCCACGGCTGATGCCGAGTTGCAGGCGGCCGCCGGCGATGAGGTCGGCAGCGCCCGCATCCTCGGCCATGTAGAGCGGGTTCTCGTAGCGCATGTCGATCACGGCGGTGCCGATCTCGATGCGGCTGGTTTTCGCGCCGGCCGCCGCCAAAAGCGGAAACGGCGAACCAAGCTGGCGGGCAAAGTGATGCACGCGAAAATACGCCCCGTCCGCGCCCAACTCCTCGGCGGCGACCGCAAGGTCGATGGACTGCAGCAAAGCGTCGGAGGCCGAGCGCGTCCCGGACTGCGGCGAGGGCGACCAATGGCCGAAAGAGAGGAAGCCGATCTTTTTCATGAGGATACCGTGTGAGGGTGCCGGTGGGGGTGAATGTGTTCGGCTTATTTAGGCATTGAACCGCCGGTACGCCATAGGGCCTGAGAATGGGAGCGCGGGGAGGGTAGGGGGCTTTTAGTCCCGACGCCTTCCCGGTGTTCCTATAGCCCCGACGCTTTTGTCAGATTGACCCTGAACCGATCCCTTCGGCGCTGGTATTTGCGTGTCATTTCGGCGCTAGCGTGGCCGAGTTGCTTTTGCACATAGCGCTCGTCGACTTCGGCCGAGGAGGCGAGGCCAGCCCGCAGAGAATGCCCGGAGAATTTTTGCGCCCGCTCGCCTT
>NZ_JBTMXA010000018.1:0-68711 GCF_054489545.1 Mesorhizobium sp. A556 | reverse complement strand
AGTTCGTCACCGATCTGTTCCGCAATGTGTGGATGGACCAGATCGTCATCGACGATCTGGAAGTGCATATGGCGGGCGCGCCGGCCTGGCTGGAATTCGACGACACCGGCACGATCCTGGTGCAGTTCCACGCCGTGCGCCCGGGCGAATACAGATGGTCGATCCCCGATCTGAAGGACAAGGGCATGTCGGGAAAGATCACGATCAAGTGAGATCGTAGGCGACAGCCTGGCCCTGGGTGGACAGCCGGTTGGGCTGCGGGTGCCCGGTGTCGGCAGCGTCGTGTTTCTGGCCTTTAAGGGCTGGAGCCGCAGCGGGGAGGAGGCGTTTGACTTAGCCGAACGCCTTCTGCGATCCCGGGGGTGGCTGCCTTCGGCAGTTCAGGATGGCAGGGTGGCGTCATCGGGATTGAGCAACGAGATTTGCGTCTGGTCCATGGCGGGAAGGCGCGACCAGCGTTTCCCCAGCATCCGCAAGCCCGACAGGGCAACCGCGATCACGTCCGACGATTCATGATCGCTCGGATAGGCGAGGTAGATCGGCCTGTGAAACACGGGCACGCCGTCGATGCATTTCAACTCGCCGCTCTCGATGTGGCCGGCCACGGCGCTGAGCGGCAGATAGGCGGCGCCCCGGTTCATCAGCACATAGCGGACCGCGCCGAAGACCATGCCCACCGACAGGGCCGGCTTCGCCATCGCGGGGAAGGCGCGGTCATGCTCGACGCGGAACTCCGCGCCCCAATCGACGAAAATGTAGTTCTGCGACCAGTGTCCCGTCTGCTCCGCATGCTGGACCAGGACGATGCTGTCGTCGGCCAACGGCTCGAACGCGATGGCGGGGTGCGGGCGGGGCAGATACAGGATGCAGATGTCGAGCAGCCCATCCGCCAGCTGGTCGATGGCGGAATCGGGAAAGCTGCCCTCCAGCCGCAGCGCGACATTCGGCCGGGTAGCGCGCATCCACTCGATCCACGGCGTGACGATCGGGTCCCACAGATAGGCCGGCGCCGTCAGCCGCAGCATATGTTCGTAGCCCTCGGACACCGCGACGTCCTGCCTGGCCTGCTCCCAGGTGCGGGTGATCGACGAGGCATGCGGCAGGAACTGCTTTCCCGCAGGCGTCAGCGTGACGCGGCCATGACCGCGCGAAAACAGGCGCACGCCAACCTCTTCCTCCAGCCCCCTGATCCGCGCGCTGACGGTGGACTGGGCAAGATTGAGCTTTCCCGCCGCCACCGTGAAGCTGCCATGGGCGGCCACCTCGAGAAAACTGCGCAGGTTCTCTGTATCCATTCGTTCCTCCGCAGCCCCGGCGCGCATCGAAAATTTCGATGGACCCTACCAAAATAAATCGCTTTTCGACAATGACCGAACCGGGCTTAGATGCCGCCACCTTCAACGAGGCGCTAGGAAGCTCAGGCATGTCGAAGCATCTCCAGTTACTTGACGCCATTCGCCGGCAACTCGGGCCTATCGAAAACTCCGCTATCGACAACTTGATCGCCGGCCGGATAGACCGCCGCGCCTTTCTGCGCCATGGCAGCGTCCTTGGCCTGTCGCTGCCGTTGATGGGCGGCATTTTCGGAGCGATTGGGCTCGCCACGCCAAGTGCGCGAGCGCAGGGCAAGCCGGGCGGCACCGTGCGGGCGGCAATCGCCATGCCGGGCGGCGCAATCGATCCGGTGACCTATTACGACAGCGGCAGCTATCAGCTGGTTTTCCAGACGGCGGAATTCTTGTGCGTCACCGAGCCGGACCTGACGCTGCGGCCGGTGCTGGCGCAAAGCTGGTTCCCCAACGAGGACGGCAGCATCTGGACGTTCAAGCTGCGCAAGGGCGTGAAATTCCACAGCGGCGGCGAACTCACCGCCGACGATGTGGTGGCGACCTTCGACCGCCTTGCCGATCCGGCAGGCGCCTCCAACGCGCTGCCGGTTTTCAAGGGCCTGCTGTCGAAGGGCGGCACGCAGAAGGTCGACGAGCACACCGTGGCGTTTCACCTCGACACGCCGAGCGGCAGCTTTCCCTACTCGGTGTCGATCGACAATTATAATGCGGTCATCCTACCGGCGGGCTACAAGGGCGACTACGAAAAGACCTTCGACGGCACCGGCCCGTTCCGGCTCGTATCCTACACGCCCAAGGTCGGCGCCGCCTTCGTGCGCAACCCGGACTACTGGGGCGAGAAGGCGCTGCCCGACCGGCTCGAATTCAAGTTCTACGGCGACGTCCAGCCCCGCATCCTCGCGCTTCAGGCCGGCGAGGTGGACCTGCTCGACACCATTCCGTTCGATGTCAGCCCCGTCGTTCTCAACAATCCCGACATCAAGGTGCTGCGCATGGCGTCGACCGCGCACCGCCAGATTCACATGCGCTGCGATACCGCACCGTTCACCGACAAGCGCGTGCGCCAGGCCATGGCGCTCTCAATCGACCGGACCCAACTGGTGGACGGCCTGTGCCGGGGCATGGCGCGGATGGGCAATGACAGCCCCTTCACCACGGCCTTTCCCTCGACCGACACCTCGGTGCCGCAGCGCAGGCAGGATATCGCCAAGGCCAGGCAGTTGCTGGAAGCGGCGGGCTTTGCGGACGGTTTCGACATCACGCTGACGACGCTGCGCTATTCGGACATTCCTGCCTATGCGCAGTTGTTCCAGAGTTTCGCCAAGGAAATTGGCGTGCGGGTGACGCTGAACATCGAGGATCAGGACAAATATTACGGCAAGGCGGTGTTCGGCGAGTCGGACTGGCTGGACAGCCCGCTCGGCATTACCGACTACGCGCATCGCAGCGTGCCGAACGTATTCCTGCAAAGCCCGCTGGTCAGCGACGGACCGTGGAACGCCGCGCACTTCAAGAACCCGGCCTATGACGGGATGGTCAAGACTTATCTGAAGGCGCTCGACATCGATGCGCAGCGACGTGCGGCCGGCGACATCCAGAACCTGTTGCTGGATGAAACGCCGATCATCTTCAGCTATTTCTCCGACCTGCTCGTGCCGACCCGAAAGAACATCAGCGGACTGCGGCCGATCCCGGCCGGGCTGATGCTGGACCGCGTATCGGTCAGCTGAGCGTGGCCCGTTCAAACTCCGCCAAGGAACAACGAATGAAACCGATGCGAAAGTCACATCTGCGCGCTCGAGGACCGCATTTTCCGGTGCTCGACCAAATCGTCCAGTACGAGTCCGAGCCGGGCTATGTCGTCTTTACCATGCCATCGCCCAAGCGCATCCGCGTGCAGGTCGGGTCGCTCGTCGTCGCGGATTCGGTGAACGTGCTGGTGATGTACGAGTCCGACCATCTGCCGGTCTACTATTTTCCGATGGGCGACGTGCGCGAGGACTTTTTGCTGCCGAGCGCGACGACGACGGAATCGCCCTTCAAGGGCGTGGCCACCCACTACTCGCTCAACACCGGCGTGACCCTGGTCGAGGACGGCGCCTGGCGCTACGAAAACCCGATCGATGGCTGTCCGCCGATCGGCAACTACATGGCGTTCTACTGGGGCAAGATGGGCAGCTGGTTCGAGGAGGACGAGGAGGTCTTCGTCCATGCCCGCGATCCCTACCGCCGCGTCGATTGTCTGCCCTCGTCGCGACGGGTGCAAGTGTTCCTCGGCGGCGAGCAGGTCGCCGATTCACGGCGTGGGGTTTTCCTCTACGAAACCGGCCACCCGACCCGCCACTATCTGCCGATTTCGGATACGCGGCTCGACCTTCTGTCGCCCAGCCGCTACATTTCGCGCTGCCCCTACAAGGGCATTTCCAACTACTATCACGCGACCCTGAACGGCAAGCGCTACGATAATCTGGTGTGGTATTACCCCGAGCCGGTCCATGAATCCGAGCGGATCAAGGGGCTGGTCTGCTTCCACCACGAACTCGTCGACAAGGTATTGATCGACGGCGTGGAACTGCCCAAGGAAGCGACGGCAGCCTCGCACGGCTACTACTAGAATTACGCCATCATCCGCGCTTCGCGAAAGGAGACCAGCTTGCTGCCGGTTTCGTCCCACAGCGCCAGTTTCACGCAGCGCAGGCTATCGAGCAGCGTGATACGGCCGATGTTGCGCAGTTCCGGATAGTCGCGCAGCACTTCCGGCAACCGGTAGTGCGGCACCTTGGCCGACAGATGATGGACATGATGGATGCCGATATTGCCGGTGAACCACCGAAGCACCGCCGGCAGATCGTAGTAGGATGAACCGTGCAGGGCGGCATACTGGAATTCCCATTCCGGGTTCCTCGACCACGCGGTTTCCTCGAATTGATGCTGGACGTAGAACAGCCAGACGCCGATCGAGCCGGCCAGAATGACGATCGACAGGTGAATGACCAGGAAAGCCACGAAGCCGATGAACCAGATGAGGATCGCGGCGGCCAGTGCGATGCCGAGATTGGTGGCCATGGACGATACCCAGGGTGTCGCGCCGCCCCGCATCATGCCGATCGGCAGTCTCTGCTCGAAAATGAAGATCCAGGTAGGCCCGATCCCGAACATCACTATAGGGTGACGATAAAGCCGGTAGACAAGGCGTCGCCAGAGCGGGAGGCTTTTGTATTCGGCGACCGTCAGCGTCTTGATGTCGCCGGTGCCGCGTTCGTCGAGATTGCCGGCGCTGGCGTGGTGTATGGCATGGGCGCGCCGCCAGCAATCGTAAGGCGTCATCGTCAGGACGCCGAGGGCGCGGCCGATCCAGTCATCCGCAAGGCGGTTGGCGAAGAAGGAACCGTGCCCGCAGTCGTGCTGGATCATGAACATGCGCACGAGAAAGCCGGCCGCAGGAACGATGAGAAACAGTCCCCACCAGTAGCCGTAGACGTATGCGAGCGCACATAGCGCCCACAGAACCGCAAAGGGAACGAGCGTCACCGCCAGTTCGACCGCGCTGCGCTTGCGGTTCGGTTTCTTGTAGCGGGCGAGGATTTTAAGCCATAGGCGTCGGCTGGCTTCTTCCGGGGAAATGATGTGCATCAGGAAGCATAAGCAGCGGCGCTGGCGCCTGCAAGGAAATGTTCACGCGGAATTACAGCGCGTATTGTCGCGTGGCGGGCAATCGAGCGCTAATGCATCGGACCGAAAACCGGAAACCGATTTTCAGATTATCTCGATCGCTGAATGTCGATTGGTCCTGGAGCGCCGTGCGGGTAGTCAAAGATAAGGCGATCCGAGCCACAGAACGCGGTCGATCAGGCGCACGAGGAAGGGGCAGGCGCGCAGGCCGGCCAGCGTGACGGCAGTGGCCGATTCCATAGCCGATCCGATCCGCGCATCGATTTCGCCGGCAAAGTCTCGGTCGAGCACCGCGAGATCGACCTCGAAATTCAAGCGCAACGAGCGGGGATCGAGGTTGGAGGAACCGATGAAGGCCCAGGTCGAATCGACCGAAAGCAGCTTGGAGTGGTCGAACGAACCTCCGGCACGCCAGACGCGGCAATAGCTCCTCAGGACCTGGTCGAACTGGGCCGTCATTGCCCGGTCTACGAGCTTGAGGTTGTTGACGGAAGGGACAACGATATCGATGTCGACCCCGCGCCGGGCGGCTGTCGTCAGGGCGACGATCAATTCGCGGTCGGGCAGGAAATAGGGCGACATGATGCGGATCGACTTGCGGGCGACCGAGAACGCGCCCATCAGCATTTTCTGGTTCGCCTCGAGGCTTGCATCGGGTCCGGAAGGAATGGCCTGCACGAGGATCGGCGAACCGGGTTCGCCGAAAAACTCCTCGATGCGCCAGGCTTGTCCATGCAACCTCTCTCCCGTCGTGAAATGCCAATCCTCGGCGGCGATCGAGAAGATGTCGGCGACCACGGGTCCTTGCACACGAAAATGCGTGTCGAATGCGCAATCGGGCCCGGCGAATTCCGACGTGAAGCCCTGCCGGATATTCATGCCCCCGACAAAAGCGGTTGCGCCGTCGACTACCAGAATTTTCCGGTGGGTCCTGAGATTGGCGTAGGGCAGGCGCAATCCCATGATGATGCTGCCGTTGAACACGGCCGTCGAGACGCCGCCTTCGCGAAGATATCCGACGATACTGGGAACCGAATAACGCGCGCCGACGGCATCGATCAGCACGCGTATCTCGAGCCCACGTTTTACCGCTTCAGTAAGAGCATCGGCGATACGCAGCCCGATCGGATCGCGGTCGAAAATATAGGTTTCGAGGATGACACTGCGACGGGCGCCCGCAATCGCCTCGACCATCGAAGCGTATGCCTCGTCGCCGGTCTTCAGCATTTCGATGGCGTTGCCCGTCGTCAGCGTGTGGTGGGTTATCCTGTCCCCCACCGTCTTGAGGGCGGCGAAGCGCCTGCCGAACCGTGCAGCAACGAAGTCGTTGGTGGTGTCGAAGCGGGCATGCGCCAGCGTCTCATGCCCGGCCGCCAGGCGTTCGGCGGCAATCGAGCCGCGCCTGATCCGGTTTATTCCCGCGACCGCATAGATCAACGCGCCGATGATGGGCGACAGTAGAATGACGCCCACCCAGCCGATCGCCGAACGCACTTCGTCTTTCGTCATCGCCGCATGCACTGCTGCAACCGCTGCGACCAGCACGGAGATGACGGCAAGGAAATGGGGCCAGTATGTCGAGAAAAGGGTCCACATGCGTTTGGAACCTATGCGATAGTTTCGCCGATGTCGTGGGGCTTAAACTGTCCTGCTGAATGTTTGGGCCTCGGCCAGAAGCCACTTTCGAAAGAGCATCACGGCCGGGTTCTTTTTCTGTGCGGATTTGGGCGTGAGCACATATTGGCCTTCCTCGATATCCACCCCGTCTGTCAGCGGCGCCACCAGTTCCCCGCTTTCGAGCGAGGGGTGCGCATAATAGCTCTGGACCAGGCAGGGTCCGAAGCCGGCGCGGGTCAATTCAATGGCGGAAATGGAATTGTCCGTCGTGACGTTCACCTTGATGTCGTCCTCGGGCAGGCCGTATTTTCGCGCCAGCCTGATCCAGCGGTTCTCGCAGCCCATGATGTGGACCACGCCGTTGCGGATAAGCGCCTCGATGCATGCCTTGTCATCGGCGGACGGCACGATGGCATCGCTGCGCGCTATCACCAGCGACTGCGCTTTCAAAAGCAGGGTGGAATCGAAGCCCGGCCAGTCTCCGCTGCCGAACTGGATATCCACCTCGGTGGATTCACCGGGACCGGCCCAACTGCCAGCCAGAATGCGTACCCTGATGCCGGGATAGGCGGCATAAAATCGCCCGAGCCGGGGAGCGAGCCACGCACCGGTCAGGGTCACCGGCGCGCGCACGGTTATCTGGGCTTCGCGCTCCGCTCCGAACAGGCCGACCGTCGAGACGAGAAGTTCGTCCAGCGCCTTGCTGACGCTCGGCAGGTAGGCATGGCCGATTTCGGTCAGTTCGACCCTGCGCGCCAGTCGCTCGAACAGCTTGAACCCCAACTCTCCTTCAAGAGAGCGGATCTGGTGGCTGACGGCAGCGGGCGTCAGCCCCAACTCGGTCGCGGCGGCGGAGAAATTGCGGTGGCGGGCCGCCGTCTCATAGGCCCGAAGCCATTGCAGGGGGAGAAGAGAACGCATCATGGAAGCTCGACCTTCAAATAAAATACCGTCTTCGCTGAATAATGCTTTGTTTGACTTGCAGCAAGTCTCACTGAAATATCACCGGAAGGGGTAAGGAGGGCGGCCGGAGGGCCGAAATCCTGCTTCAGGTCACTAATGCCCTTTCGGAGATCGCCGCCCATGAAAATCACCGACGTAAAAACCTTCGTCGTCGGCAATCCGCCGCCCGGCATCGGCGGCAAATATTTCATCTTCGTCAAGCTGACCACCGATGGCGGCGTCGTCGGTTATGGCGAGGCCTACAACGCCACCTTCTCTGCCCATGTCACCGCCCGCATGATCGAGGACATGGCCGAGCGCTATCTGGTCGGCCGCGACCCGCACGACATCGAAACCTTCTTCCGCCGCTGCTATTCCTCCGGCTTCACCCAGCGCCCGGACGTTTCCGCCATGGGCTGCTTTTCCGCGCTCGAAATTGCCTGCTGGGACATCATCGGCAAGGAAGCCGGCAAACCGGTCTACAAGTTGCTGGGCGGGCAGGTGCATGAGAAACTGCGTACCTACACCTATCTTTATCCGCACGCCGGCAGCGTTCACACCGAGGATGTTTCAGGCAAGAATGTCTATAACGACCCCGACCTCGCGGCCGAATGTGCCGCGCTCTATGTCGATCAGGGTTTTACCGCCGTAAAGCTGGACCCCGCCGGCCCCTACACCGCCTTCGACGGCCACCAGCCGCGTCTCGCCGACATCGACCTGTCGGCCCGCATGATGAAGGCGATCCGCGAGGCGGTCGGCACCAAGGCCGACATATTGTTCGGCACGCATGGGCAGTTCACGGCATCCGGCGCGCTGCGCATGGCGGCGGCAATCGAACCCTACGATCCGCTGTGGTTCGAGGAGCCGGTGCCGCCGGACATGCCCGAAGTGATGGCACAGGTCGCACGCGGCACCAGAATCCCCATCGCTACCGGCGAACGCCTGACCACCAAATTCGAATTCGCCCGAATTATCGAGAACCGCGCGGCGGCCATTCTGCAGCCCGACCTCGGCCGCTCCGGCGGTATTCTGGAAACCAAGAAGATTGCGGCGATGGCCGAGGCCTATCACATCCAGATCGCGCCGCACTGCTATTGCGGCCCGATCGTCGGCGCAGCCAACATCCAGCTTGCGGTGACGCTGCCGAACTTCCTCATCCTGGAATCGCTGAAGCAATGGGACGGCTTCCACGCCACGCTGCTCAGGAAAAAAATCGAATGGCAGGACGGTAACGTCATCCCGTCGAAGGAACCCGGCATCGGCGTCGAACTGAACGAGGCCGTCTGCGAGGCGCATCCCTATGACGGCAAGGACCTCCACCTCCAGATGAAGCAGGAACCGCTGGTTCTTTGAGGGGCGGCCTACCTTCAAATATAATATGGCCTTAGCGCGATAAAGCTTTGTTTGACCGAAGCTCGTCCGGCAAACCATACTTCTCGTGGAATGCCGGAGCCTTCGCTTGAGCGGTTTGGTCGTCCGTCGCCAGTTGCCGATCCGGCACGAAACCGCGTGAAGCAGCCAATGCGATCTACATGAAAGGGTCGGTGTTTGGCCGAGTTCGACTACATCATCGTCGGTGCGGGATCGGCCGGGTGCGTCCTGGCGGATCGGTTATCGAGTGACAGCGCCAGCAGCGTGCTGGTTGTCGAGGCCGGTGGCTCCGACCGCAGCTTCTGGATCCAGACGCCTATAGGCTATGGCCGCACGTTTTTCGATCCCCGTATCAACTGGATGTATGAGACGGAGGTCGACCCGCAGACCGGCTCGCGCACCAGCTATTGGCCTCGGGGCAAAGTGCTTGGCGGCTCCAGTTCCATCAACGCGCTGATCTATTGCCGCGGATTGCCGGGCGACTTCGAGGACTGGGAAAAGCTTGGCGCGACCGGCTGGGGCTGGGACGAGGTGCGCGCACATTACGACGCCATCGAGACCCGCGTCGGCGAAGACGGCAGGGCGAGCGGTAGCGGTCCGCTCTACGTCACCAATGTCAAGCGCGAAATCCACCCCTGCAACCGGCACTATTTCGCCATGGCGAAGGAAATGGGGCTGCCCGTCACCGAGGATTGCAACGGGCCGGACCCCGAGGGCGTCACCCACTACCGCATCACGACGAAGGGCGGCCGCCGCTGGTCCAGCGCCGATGCGTTCCTGAAGCCGGCGCTGAAGCGCCAGAACGTCAGCCTCGTGACCAACGCGATGGTCGAGCGCATCGACGTGCGCGACGGCCGCGCCACCGGCATCTGTGTGCTTTTGGCCAGCGGCAGGCAGCAGTTCAGCGCCCGCAAGGAAGTGATCGTCTCGGCAGGTGCGGTCAACTCGCCAAAACTTCTCCAGATGTCGGGCATCGGGCCTGGCAAGCTGCTTGGCGAGATGGGCATCGAGATCGTCCGCGCCAACGACAATGTCGGCGGCAATCTGCAGGACCATCTCGGCATCAACTACTACTACAAGGCGACCGAGCCGACGCTGAATTCGATGCTGTCGCCCTGGTGGGGAAAGCTGCTGCAAGGCATGCGCTACGTGCTGGCCAAGCGCGGGCCGCTCGGCCTCAGCGTCAACCAGTGCGGCGGCTTCGTGCGCTCGAGCCCCGATCTCGGCAGGCCGGATCAGCAACTCTACCTCAACCCGGTCACCTACACGACGTCGCCGAGCAACAAGCGCCCGATCATCAACCCGGACCCGTTTGCCGGCTTCATCCTGTCGTTCCAGCCGTCAAGACCGTCGAGCCGTGGCCGCATCGACATAAGGTCGGCGGACCCGATGGCGGCTCCGCGCATCGTGCCCAACTATCTTTCCACGCAAAAGGACCTTGACGACGTCGTCGCCGGCGGCCGGCTGATCCAGCGCATGGCGCGAACGGCTTCGATCCGCTCCTTCACCAAGGAAGCCATGGCGCCCAACATCGACTATTTCGACGACGACGCCATCCTGGAGGATTTCAGGCAGCGTTGCGGCAGCGTGTTCCACCCGGTGGCCACCTGCCGGATGGGCCGCAACGAAGCGACGGCGGTAGTCGGCCCGGATCTGAAGGTTTTCGGCGTCGAGGGCCTGCGGGTTGCCGATGCGTCGGCGTTCCCCTCCATCACTTCGGGCAACACCAACGCCCCCACCATCATGCTCGCCCACCGCGCCGCGAGCCTCATCCTACAAGACCGGCCACGCGGGCCGGTCTCGATCCAGCCTTGATTTGCAGGCCCGTCTTGAAAATTCGCAAGCTAGAGACCTTCACCAACGAATTCGTCGGCTTTGTCCGCCTCACTGCCGAGGATGGCTCGACCGGCTGGGGCCAGATATCGACCTACAATGCCGACATTACCGCCGCCGTCTTCCACCGTCAGATCGCGCCCTGGGCGCTGGGTCGCGGTATCATGGCTATCGAAGACATGGTCGGTGATATCGCCCGGCGCGAGCACAAATTCTCGTGCTCCTACCTTTATCGGGCCATGTCGGGCCTCGACACGGCCCTGTGGGATTTGCGCGGCCGGCTGGCCGGCAAGCCGGTAGCCAGCCTGATTGGCGGCGCGCCCGGTCGTCTGCGCGCCTACGCCTCCTCGATGCGCCGCGACATCACGCCGGAGGACGAGGCGATCCGCTTCCAGCGTTTGCGCGACGCCCATGGTTTCGATGCCTTCAAGTTCCGCGTCGGCTCCGAATGCGGGCGCGACCGCGACGAGTGGGAAGGCCGCACCGAAACCATCGTCCCGGCCATCCGCAAGGCGCTCGGCCCGGACGTTGCGTTGCTGGTCGATGCGAACTCCTGCTATTCGCCGGCCCGCGCCATCGAAGTGGGCCGCATGCTCGAGCAGAATGGCGTCGAACATTACGAGGAGCCCTGTCCCTATTGGGAAATGGAACAGACCCGCGAAGTCACCGCCGCCCTATCGGTTAACGTGAGCGGCGGCGAGCAGGACTTCGATATGCAGCACTGGAAGCGCATGATCGCCATGCGCGCCGTGGACATCATCCAGCCCGATATTCTTTACCTTGGCGGCATGGCACGCACGCTGGAAGTCGCGCGCATGGGCGCTGCGGCCGGCCTTGCCTGCACCCCGCACGCGGCCAATCTCGGCCTGGTGACGCTGTTCACCATGCATCTGCTGCGCGCGATCCCCAACGCCGGAAAGTACCTCGAATTCTCCATCGAGGGGCCGGACTACTATCCGTGGCAGCAAGAACTGTTCGTCGAGAACCCCTATGATGTCACGGACGGCATGGTGACCGTCACCGACCGCCCCGGCTGGGGCGTCGAGATCAACCCTGAGTGGCTGGCGACGTCCAGCTATCAGCAAAGCGAGGTCGCGGCATGAACCAGAACGCCGAAACACTGGCAAAGACCTATTTCGCCGAGGGCAAGCTTCCGGGATTGCCGGACGGCCATTTCATCGGCGGGAAAATCGTTGCCGGCAGCGACGGCGAGTTCCTGGAAAGCTACGACCCCGGCAACGGCCAGGCTTTCGCCCGCTTTGCCGCCGGCAAGAACGAGGACGTGCTGCGCGCCGTCGAGGCGGCGGAAAAGGGTTTGTCCGTGTGGAGCGCCACGCCGCCGGCAACCCGCTGCCGTATTCTCAACAGCGCCGCCGTGCTGATCCGCGAGCGCGGCGACTATCTTGCCGTGCTCGAAACTATCGACTCGGGCAAGACGCTCGCCGAAGCGCGCGGCGACGCACAGTCCTGCGCACGGCTTTTCGAATATTACGCCGGGGTCGCCGACAAGCTGGAAGGCCGCTCCATTCCGCTCGGGCCCGGGCTGACGAGCTGGACCGAGCGCGAGCCGGTCGGCATCACCGCGCAGATCATTCCGTGGAATTATCCGACCTCGACTTTTGCCCGGGGCGTCGCCCCCGCAATGGCTGCCGGCTGTGCGGTCATCGCCAAGCCGGCCGAAACGACGCCGTTTACCGCACTGGTGCTGGCGCAATGGCTGCATGAGGCCGGCGTGCCCGACGGCGTTGTCAACGTCGTTACCGGCCTTGGCCCGGATGCCGGCGCGCCGCTGGTGCGCCACCCCTCGATCGCCCATGTCACCTTCACCGGTTCGGTTGCGACGGGCGTGGGCGTGATGCAGGCCGTCGCCCCCAACGTGACGCAACTGACGCTGGAGCTTGGCGGCAAGTCGCCCTTGCTGGCGCTGGCCGACTGCGAGGTCGACAAGGCCGTCGACGGCGCGCTATGGGCGATCTTCTCGAATGCCGGGCAGATATGCTCGGCCGGCTCGCGCCTGATCGTCGACCGCTCCATCCACGCCGAGATGATGGAAAAGCTGGTCGCCAAGGCGCGCGCCCTGACGCTGGGCCACGGGCTGAACAACCCCGATGTCGGCGCGATCAATTCGCGGCTGCATCTGGACCGCATCGCCAAGCATGTCGACGCCGCGCGCGCGCGCGGCTGCTCGATCCTGACCGGCGGTAACGTCACGCACGACCCGGCCTCCAATTCCGGCTGGTTCTTCGAGCCCACGATCATCGACGATCTGGCCTCGGTCGATCCCGCAATCCAGCAGGAAATATTCGGGCCTGTCCTTTCCGTCCAGGTGGTGGACGGGGAAGACGAGGCGCTGGCCATGGCCAACTCGACCGAGTTCGGGCTGGTCGCCGGCATCTATACGCGCGATATCGGCAAGGGCCTTCGCCTGGCCCGCTCGATCGACGCCGGGCAGGTCACCATCAACGATTACTGGGCCGGCGGCATCGAGGTGCCGTTTGGCGGCAACAGGAAATCAGGCTTCGGACGCGAGAAGGGCCTCGAGGGAATAGACGCCTATGTCCGCACCAAGGCGATCACGATCCGGCACTAGGGCCACGGCGCTGCGCCGTACCTGGAAGCCGTCAACCAGACCAAGACGTAACGACGAAACAGGGCAAGAGGGAGTGAAGTAATGAACGAACAAATGAAACGATCGCTGGCACAGGGCCATATGGATCGCCGCAGCTTCATGGCGGCAGCACTAGCCGCCGGCGTCACGCTGTCGGCAGCCTCGCTGATGGCAGGAGAGGCCATGGCCGCCGAACCCAAAAAGGGCGGCAAGCTGCGCGTGGGTTATACGCAAGGGGCGACCTCCGATTCGATGGACCCGGCGACCTTCAACAATGACTTCATGTTTGCGCTTGGCTATGCCGTTTTCAGTTCGCTGGTCGAACTCGGCCCGGATGGCACGGCCCAGCCCGATCTGGCCGAACATTTCGAGGCGACCCCCGACGCCAAGACCTGGACCTTCCGCCTTCGCGACGGCGTGAAGTTCTCGGACGGCAAGACGGTGACGGCGCGCGACGTCGTGGCCTCGATCTCGTACCATATGGGTGAAAACAGCAAGTCGGGCATCAAGCCCCTGCTCGTCCAGATCGTCGAGATGAAGGCGGACGGCGACAACACGGTCGTCTTTACGCTCAACGAAGGCAACGCCGACTTCCCCTACATCTTCAACGACTATCATCTGGGTATCCGCCCGGCGCAGGCCGATGGCTCGATCGATCCGGCGACCACGATCGGCTCCGGCGGCTACACGGTCGAAGCGTTTGAACCCGGCGTTCGTGCCGTGCTCAAGCGGCGCAATGATTACTGGAAGCCGGGCCGGGCGCATTTCGATACCGTCGAACTGATGGCGATCGCCGATGCGGCGGCGCGCATGAATGCGCTGATTACCGACGAGGTCGACCTGATCGACCGACCCGACCTGAAGACCATTCATCTGCTCAAACGCAACCAGGATATCAAGATCCACACGCAGAACGGTACCCTGCATTATGTGTTGCCGATGCAGACGGATGTGGCGCCCTTCAGCGACAACAATGTGCGTATGGCGCTGAAATATGCCATCAACCGCGAGGAAATCGTCAGCAAGGTGCTCAAGGGATATGGCGTCGTCGGTAACGACCAGCCGATCGCTCCGTCCATGCCGTTCTACAACGCCGATCTCAAGCCGCGGGCCTATGATCCGGACAAGGCCAAGTCTTATCTGAAGAAATCCGGGCTGACATCGCTCGACGTCGGCCTGCATACCGCCGACGCGGCTTTCAATGGCGCCGTCGATACCAGCGTGCTGTTTTCCGAGTCAGCCAAGGCAGCCGGCATCAACATCAAGGTCGTTCGCGAGCCGGATGACGGCTACTGGTCCAATGTATGGCTGAAAAAGCCTTTCTGCACTTCCTATTGGGGTGGACGCCCGACAGCCGACCTGATGTTCTCGTCGGCCTATGCGGCAGGCGCCGACTGGAACGAATCGCACTTCAACAACCCACGCTTCAACGAGCTTCTGGTCCAGGCACGTTCCGAACTCGATCAGGCCAAGCGTGGAGAAATGTATGGCGAGATGCAGAGCCTGGTTTCCGACGAGGGCGGCACCATCGTCCCTGCTTTCGGCCAATATGTTTCGGCCATGAACAAGCGCGTGCAGATGCCGGATGCCGTTACCCAGCTTTGGGACCTGGACGGCGTGCGGTTCATCGAACGCTGGTGGCTGGCATAAGGACAGGTCCGGCCAAACAGCAACGCGTATCGGCGAAGATAGCCCGCATCCCGGCTTTGGGGTGCGGGCTTTAGAGCAATTCCAGGGTCCGGAATTGCGTAAGAACAAGGAGGCAGAGCATCTCCGCGATTCGAAGAAAAGCGGAAAGGCTCTAGAGGGTCAGCAGTGTCACGATTGCAAAAACTTATCCTTGGGCGGATCGGGCTTGGCATTGTCACGCTCGCCATCGTTTCGATGCTGATCTTCGTCGGCGTCGATCTTCTGCCGGGCGATCTCGCACAGCAAATCCTTGGCCAGTCGGCTACCCCCGAAACCCTCGCGGCATATCGCCTGCAACTGGGATTGGATCAGCCCGCCTATGTCCGGTACTTTGATTGGCTCGCAGGCGTGGTTCACGGCGATTTCGGGCACTCCCTGGCCAATGGCCGCGACGTTGCCGAATTGATCGGCCCGCGCCTTGCCAAGACTATGTTCCTGGCCGGCTACGCGGCGGTGATCGCCGTTCCCGTGGCCCTGACGCTCGGCGTTCTGGTCGCGCTCTTTCGCGGTACTCTCTTCGACCGGATTACCAATGTCCTGGCTCTCTCGGCGGTGTCGCTGCCTGAATTCTTCGTAGGCTACCTGCTGATCCTCCTGCTTGCCGTGAAGGTTGCAGCGTTTCCCTCGCTTGCTCGCCTTGACGACGCGGCAACATGGGGGGAGGCCCTCTATCGCACTTTCCTGCCGGCGCTGACGCTGATCCTGGTCGTGCTCGCCCATATGATGCGGATGACCCGCGCGGCCATCATCAATGTGCTGGCGTCCCCCTATATCGAGATGGCCAGGCTCAAAGGCATGCCGCCGATAAAGATTGTCCTTCGCCATGCCTTGCCCAACGCGCTGGCGCCCATCATCAACGTGGTGGCGCTAAACCTTGCCTATCTGGTCGTGGGCGTCGTGGTGGTCGAGGTCGTCTTTGCCTATCCGGGGCTTGGCCAGCTTCTGGTCGATGCGGTGGTGAAACGCGACTTCCCCGTGGTTCAGGCCGTCGGGCTGTTTTTCGCGGCAACCTACATCGTGCTCAACCTGATCGCGGACGTGCTTTCAATCCTGGCGAATCCTCGCCTGCGCAGTGGGCGTTGAGGCCATGCTGAACTTCTTCAGGCAAACACCCCCGACAGCCATCTTCGGCATGCTGGTCATCCTGACCACTGCCGTTCTCGGCATCTTCGCGCCCTGGATCGCACCGTTCGGCGAAACCCAGATCGTCGGTGCCGAGTACCTGCCCTGGGGCGACAGCGGCTACATTCTGGGTACGGACAATCTGGGGCGTGATATGCTGTCACGCATGATCTACGGGGCCCGAAACACGGTCGGGCTGGCGATCCTGACCACGGCGATCGCCTTTTCGATCGGGGCCTTCCTTGGCATTTTCGCGGCGCTCAAGGGCGGCTGGATCGATCAGGTCATCAGCCGCACCATCGATGTGCTGATGGCCGTGCCGCCGTTGATCCTGGCGTTGATCCTGCTGGCTATCCTCGGCTCGTCCCTGCCCAACATGGTCGGCGTCATCGCCGTGATCTACGTCGCGCCGGTGTTTCGCTTGTCGCGCGCTGCCGCCATGGACATCGTGCAACTCGACTTCATCCAGGCCGCCAAGCTGCGCGGCGAAGGCGCGCTCTGGCTGATCCGGCGCGAGATACTGCCCAACATCACCTCGACGCTGCTGGCCGAGTTCGGCCTGCGCTTCTGCTTCGTCTTTCTGTTCATCGCGGCGCTTTCCTTCCTGGGGCTGGGCATCCAGCCGCCGACCGCCGACTGGGGGTCGATGGTCAAGGAAAACGCCACGCTGATCTCCTTCGGCGACATCACGCCGCTGATCCCGGCGGCGGCCATCGGGCTGGTAACGGTAGCGATCAATTTCGTGGTCGACTGGATGCTCCACCGCGCCAGCGGCCTGAAGGAATGAGGCGGCGGCCATGAGCGAACTCCTGACCATACGGGGCCTCAAGATCGCAGGCCGCAACGGCTCCAGCTGGAGCGAGATCGTCAAGGGCGTCGATCTCGATCTGAAGCGCGGCGAAGTGCTGGGGCTGGTCGGCGAATCCGGCGCGGGAAAGTCGACGCTCGGACTGGCCGCGATGGGCTATTGCCGCGACGGCTGCCGCATCACCGATGGCTCCATCCTGCTGGACGGCGAGGATTTGCGGCTCGCATCTCAGCGTCGCCTGCGCGACCTGCGCGGCCGCTCCGTCGCCTATGTGGCGCAGTCGGCGGCGGCGTCCTTCAACCCCGCACACCGGCTGATCGAGCAGTTCATCGAAGGACCGCTACAGCACGGGACGAGCAACCGGCAAGCCGCCGCAGCGGACGCCGTGGATCTCTACCGCCAGATGCAGTTGCCGCACCCCGAGGAGATCGGCTTTCGCTACCCGCACGAGGTTTCGGGCGGCCAGTTGCAGCGCGCCATGACCTGCATGGCCATGGCCTGCCGGCCCGACCTCATCATCTTCGACGAACCGACCACGGCGCTGGACGTCACCACCCAGATCGAGGTTCTGGCGGCCATCCGCAAGATCGTCGCCGATTACGACACCGCCGCGATCTACATCACCCATGACCTTGCAGTGGTGTCGCAGATGGCCGACCGCATCATGGTACTGCGCCATGGAGAAGTGGTTGAGGTGGCCGACACGGCGACGATGCTTTCCGCCCCGCAGCAGGCCTATACGAAATCGCTGTGGGCGGTGCGCAGCCTGCATCGCCCGTCGCGGCCGCTGCCGGCCGGCGCGCCACTGATTTCGGTGGATGGTGCCACCGCCCATTACGGCAAGGCCAAGGCGCTCGACGCTGTCAGCTTCAGCATCCAGAAGGGGCGCACGCTCGCCGTCGTCGGCGAAAGCGGCTCGGGAAAATCCACCGTGGCCAAGGTCATCACCGGCCTGCTGCCCGCCACCGGCGGGGCCGTGCGCTGGAAGGACAAGGTCTTGCCGCCGCGGCTGGAAGCGCGCGACCGCGGCCTGCTGCGCCACATCCAGATGATCTACCAGATGCCGGATACGGCGTTGAACCCCAAGCAGACGATCCGCGAGATCATCGGGCGCCCGCTGTCCTTCTACCTCGGCTTGCGCGGCGCTGAAAAGGAAGTGCGGCTGCGCAGCCTGATGGAGCAGATCGAACTCGATCCCGGCATCTATCTCAATCGGCCGGTGACCGCTCTTTCCGGCGGCCAGAAGCAGCGCATCGGCATCGCCCGTGCGCTGGCGGCGGAGCCGGAATTCATCATCTGCGACGAGGTCACGTCCTCGCTGGACCAGTTGGTGGCCGAAGGCATCCTCAAGCTTTTGATGAAACTCCAGGCGGATCTCGGCCTGACCTACATGTTCATCACGCATGACCTGGCCACCGTCAAAGCCATCGCCGACGATGTCGTGGTGATGCAGCATGGCAAGGTGGTCGAGAAAGGAACGCGCGACGAGGTCTTCAACCCGCCGCATCCGCCCTACACGGAACTTTTGCTGTCGTCGGTTCCAGAAATGGACGCCGGTTGGCTGACGCGCCTGCTCGAAAAACGCTCATTCCCAGCCGGCGGTGAGATAGCGCCGCCCCGCTGATCGATACATATCTGCAGACAATGGAAGGCACTCTCATGCATTACGGCTTTATCGGCCTCGGCAATCTCGGCGGACATCTGGCGGCCAGCCTGCTTGGCGCGGGCTTCAAGGTGACGGTCCACGACAAGGACCGCGCGGTGGCGGACCGGCTTGTCGGGCTTGGCGCGACCTGGGCCGACAGCCCCGAGGCGCTTGCCGGGCAATGCGATGCCGTCCTGACTTGCCTGCCTTCGCCAAAAGTGTCGGAGCTTGTGCTGGGCCAAATCCTCCAGACGATGCGGCCCGGTTCCACCTGGATCGAAATGTCGACGCTTGGCCGCGATGAAATCCTGCGGCTGGCCGCTATTGCCGCCGAAAAGGGCGTGCGGACAATGGAATTGCCGGTAACCGGCGGCGTCCATCTCGCGGCTCAAGGCAAGATCACCATGCTGGCCGGCGGCGACACCGATCTGTTCGAACTGCATCGCCCGGCGCTTGAAGCCATGGGCGACAAGATTTTCCACATGGGTCCGCTCGGCAGCGCCTCGGTGATCAAGGTCATCACCAACATGCTGGCCTTCATCCATCTCGTCGCCGATGGCGAAGCCCTCATGCTGGCCAAGCGCGGCGGGCTGGACCTCGGCCAGGCCTGGGCGGCGATCAAGGCCAGTTCCGGCAGCAGCTTCGTCCACGAAACCGAAGGCCAGCTCATCTTGAACGGGAGCTACGACGTTGCCTTCACCATGGACCTTGCGCTCAAGGACCTTGGCTTCGCCATGAATTTCGGCCGCGAATTCGAGGTTCCGCTCGACCTGGCCGGTCTCACCAATCAAACCTTCGTCAAGGGCAAGGCCGCTTATGGCGGCAATGCGCAATCGACACAAATCGTCAAGCTGCTCGAGGACGCACTTGGCACGGATCTGCGAGCGCCCGGGTTTCCCGCCCGCCTCGAATAGGAGTCAAGGAGCACTCGGCCTATCGTTCCGGTAGAATTGCCAGCGCGACGAGCATCAGGACAATCGCCGGGCCGGTCTTGACCAGCGCTCCGAGTGGTTCGATCCAAAGGGCGGGCGTAATCAGCGCAGCACTCGCCATGTAGAGCAGGGACAAACCGATGCCGGCAAGAAGACCGGTTCGGGATGTCCGCCGCAAGGTGATCATCGCGCCAATGAGGATATCGGCCAGGCTGCTTGTGACCGTGACAGCCTGAGCGGAAAGCAGGGTGAAGCCCCGCTCGGTCAGGATCGCGGTCGCTGTATTGAAGGCGACCGTCAGCGCGATCAGGCCGGACAGCATCCAGAATGCCGCAAGGCACCCGAAGATCAGCGGTTTGAGGAGATAGAGCCGGGAAAACCACTTGTCCTGTAGGGTGGCAGGCCGGCGGGCAAGCATCTGCTCAAGAGCAACCGGGTGGACGCCGGTGGCCGCGATCCATGGTTCCGGGTCGCCTTCGACGCCGCGTTGCATCTCGGCCAGTGCGGTGCTGCGTATCGGCGGCGACCAGCCCAGATAGGCAGCGATATCCCCGGCCTTCGCGCCCAGAACCATCAACCATGGCGAGAGGCGCAGAGTGGTCGCCGGCCCGCCGAGATGGCGTCGGAAAATGGCTACGACTTCGCCAAAGGTTGACGGCTGGCGCTCCATGACGTCCCATACGGCATTCCACTGTCGTTCGCCTGCCTGCCAGCGTCGCGCGACCATGGCGACCGCACGGGCGATGTCGGCTACATCCGTTGCCGCGAACGGACGCGCGGTTTGCTGCTCGGGTAAATGGAGCGGCAGGCTGGCCAGCGCACGGATCAACGCGCTGCCGCCATAGGCCGCGTCCGCCACGACAAAGCCGGGGCGCAAAATGACGAACGGTGCGGCGCCCGAAGCAATTGTGCGCTCGGCCTCTCGCTTGGTGCGGCTGAACTCGGTTTTGTCGTCCTCGTCGCGGCCCGGAACCGATAGATGGACCAGCATGCATGGCCTTGCATTCGAGGCGATCGCGGCGACCAGACGTTCCGCGAAGCCTCCATGCACATCCTTGGCGCGGCCGCGCTGAATGCTGTCCTGGAGAACGCCGATGCAGTTCACCACCAAATCTGCCTTACTGTCCGAAATCAGCCTGGCCAGGGCGTCAGCCCCAAGATCGACGATGGCGGTTTCGACGGCCACGCCGGCGAACGCGGTGCGCTGGGCGGCCGTGAAGCGGCGTGCGACCGGGGTGACGGCAAAGCCTTCGTTTTGGAGCAGGTTCGCCACGGCTTCGCCGATCAACCCGGAGGCGCCGATCACCATGATGGTCGGGAGAGGCGCGTCCATCAGCCGAAGCCCGGCTTTGCGATCATCAGCCAGATGATCAGCATGACAGCTCCGAAGCCGGGGAAGCCGAAGGCGAACCAAATTCGGAAAAGGCGGTGATAGGCGGCCGGTAATTGTCCGCCAGTCGCGGCTGCCGAAAGCGCCAGATCGCGCATGCGCGCCTGGATATAGACCACCGGGACCCAGAAGACGCCAGCGATGACGTAGAGGGCGAGGGAGGCGACAATCCAGGGTTCCATCAGGGACAAGCCCGTTTCACGGACCAGAAGGTAGCCGGTGAGCGGCTGGGCTATCACGGCGGTTGCGGTGAAGACCATGTCGGCCAGGACGACGATGGCGGCGGTCTTGCCGATGAAAGCGGTGTCCCGGCTGAGATGCGCCATCAGCATGAAGAACGCGATGCCGATCCCGGTGCCCATGATCACCATGGCGCCGATCACGTGCACATATTTGAGGATCAGATAAGCCAATGGTCGCGGTGGTTCCAACGGGAAGCCTATGCCTAGCGGCAACTCTTATAGAATGCGTAAAGATCGCCCCGCTTCCAACCCGGCCAGCACCTGTCGCCGATCACTGAGAAACTTAGTCGATCGACGAAGTATCGCTTGCCCATGGGTTGCATGCGTGATAGTTAGATACATGGCTAAGCATGATCCGGATCTGTCGCTCCTCTTCCATGCATTGTCGGACCCGACCCGGCGGTCGATCCTGACGCGCCTTGCCGAGGGACCTGCGCCGGTAACGGAACTCGCCAATCCGACCGGGCTGCGTCTGCCGACGGTGATGCGGCACCTTTCGGTGCTGGAGGAGGCGGGTTTGATCGCCACCTTGAAAGACGGGCGGGTGCGCACCTGCGCCATCGTTCCCGAGGCGCTGGCTCCCGTCCGGACATGGCTGGATCAACAGCGGGCCATCTGGGAAAGCCGGCTCGACCGGCTGGACGATTATGTGATGAAGCTGATGAAGGAACGCGCCAAATGAAACTGGACCTGGACCCGACGACCGACTTGAGTTTTACCCGCACGCTGGCGGTGCCCCGCCAATTGATATGGGACTGCTGGACGAAGCCGGAGCATATCCCGCATTTCTTCATTCCCGCGCCGCACAAGGTGACGTCCGTGGATATCGACCTGCGGGTCGGCGGACGCTTCAACACGACCTTCGATGTCGAAGGCGATGTGATGGACAACAAGGGCGTTTATCTGGAGGTGGTGCCGGGCGAGAAGCTGGTCTTCACCGATACCTACACCGAAGGCTGGAAACCCGCGACCGACCCGTTCATGACCGCGATCCTGCTGTTGGCGGACGCACAAGGCGGTGGCACCAGCTACACGGCGATCGCCCGCCACCGCAACACCGACGCCCGCAAGACGCATGAGGATATGGGCTTCTTCGACGGCTGGGGCACGGTGGCGACGCAGCTCGAGGCCTATGCGAAGGGGCTAGTGAAATGAGTGGGCGGTTTGCGACACTGACCTTCGAGCGCGAACTGGCCGCGCCGATATCGGTGCTGTGGCAGGCCTGGACGGCACCGGCGGCGCGGGCGGTGTGGGCAGCACCCACGCCTTCGGTCACGGTGGAGTTTCTGGAGGCCGACACCAGGGTGGGCGGGCGAGAGGTCTCGCTGTGCAAGGTTGCGGGCCAGCCCGACATCCGCTGCGAGGGCGGCTGGCTGGAATTGCAGCCAGCACTGCGCAGCGTCAACTACGAGGTGGTCTCGTCCGAGGGCGCGACGCAGTCGGCGGCGCTGGTGACGGCGGAGTTTGAGGGGGCGGGCGAGCGCAGCCGGCTGGTCGTGACGGTGCAACTCTCCTCGCTGGCCGAGGATATGGAGGCGGGCTACAGGCAGGGTTTCGGCGCGGGTCTGGACAATCTTGTCGGCGTGGCCGAGCGGACCATGGTGCTGCAGCGGGTGATACAGGCACCGCGAGCCGTGGTCTGGGGCGCGTGGATGAATCCCGAGACGCTGCCGCAATGGTGGGGGCCGGACGGGTTCTCCTGCCGGACGCAAAGGATCGATTTGCGGGCGGGCGGCGAATGGGTGTTCGACATGATCGGGCCGGACGGCACGGTGTTTCCGAACCACCATCTCTATGGTGAGGTCCGGGCCGAGGAACGGATCGGCTACGCGCTTTTATGGGGCGAGAACGGCCCCAAACATGCCGATGCCTGGGCCTCGTTCGAGGATAAGGACGGGGCAACCAAGGTTACGCTGGGCATGGTCTTCAGCACCGCGGCCGAGTTTCAGGACGCGAAGGGTTTTGGCGCGGTGGAACTGGGGCTGCAAACGCTCGGCAAACTGGCGCGCTTCGTCGGCTCCGAGTGAACAGGCTACGGAAGTGTTCGGCCCTGAAGGAATGCGCGGTCAGGATCGTGCGATCAGTTTCGCCATCGAACTTGCCGTCTCGGGGTTGGCCGCGAAGAAGGTCTCGATCGTCACTTCCGACAGCGTCACATCGATAGCGGTTCCGAACACGGTCGTGGTGCTGATGAAGGAGAGGGGGCCTTCTTCGCTTGAAAGCCTGAGCGGCACGACGATCCCGCCCTCGACGACCGGACCGGCGCGCGTCGAGACCGCGTGCGGCGGCATGGGGTAGGATTTCAGTTCCTCCAGCAATGCCATCAGGCGAGGGGCGGCCGAGACGTCGATCTCATGGGCAAGGCGCGCAAAAATATGGGCGCGCCATTCGCGGAAATTGAGAATGCGGCTCGCAAGTCCTTCCGGGTGCAGGCTGAGCCGCAGCACGTTGATCTCGCCGGCGACCAGATGCTCCGCGACTCCCGCCATCAGCACGCCGACTGCCTTGTTTGCCGAGAGCAGCGTCCAGTTTCGGTCAACTGCAAGGGCGGGATGCGGCTCATGTCCTTGCAGGATCTGATCGATCGCGGCGCGGGCAGCCCCGAGTTCCGGCGCATCGAGCGGCCGTTCGCGATAGATCGGCGCGAAGCCCGCCGCCGTCAGGATCATGTTGCGCTCGCGTAGCGGAACCGAAAGCCGCTCGGTCAGGCGCAGCACCATCTCACGGCTCGGCTGCGATCTTCCCGATTCCAGGAAGCTCAAATGCCTCTGCGAAATCTCGGCATCGACGGCAAGCGCCAGCTGGCTGAGCCGGCGGCGTTGGCGCCAGTCGCGCAAGAGGTCTCCGGCGGATGGGTGTTCTTTCAGCATGGTCCGAACCTAGCAGCCCAGCCATGCCTCCAGCAATTACCTCGCACGTAATCGACGCCAGATCGAAACCCGGCAAGGATCAGGCATCGCTTCGCCAAAGTTTGCGGACGATCAACAGCAATGAGGAATAGCAATGACAAACAGCAACAAACTTACTTCACTGAAGCCCCTGCTGGCGCTCGACGCTGCTACATGCGCAGCGATGGGGGCGGTCCTTATGCTTGGTTCAACGCCGGTCGCCGGGGTGACGGAGATTCCAGCCGACCTTCTGTTCTGGGCCGGTGCAAGCCTGATCCCGATCGCCGCCTTCATGGCGATCAGTTCACGCACGACGCCGGTGCCAGGCTGGGCGGCCACGTTGGTGGTGGTCGGCAATCTCTCGTGGGTAGCCGCCAGTATTTTCCTGCCGTCAGCGGGATTGATCGCGCCAAACGCTCTCGGATGGGCGTTCCTCGTCGGTCAGGCCGGTGTCATCGCCATTCTGGCCAAGCTGGAATTCGATGCGTTGCGCAGCCGAACCATCCCTGCCTGAACCCTGCAAACACAAGGAACTTGCCAATGACCAGCTATGCCATCGGCCATCTTCGCAACGTCAGGATGGGGCCGGATATCGTCGCCTATCTCGAAACCATTGATGCCACGCTTGCTCCGTTTCAGGGGCGTTTCATCATCCATGGCGGCGAGAAGGAACAACTGGAAGGCAGCTTTCCAGATGACCTGGTCGTAATCGCGTTCCCGGATCTGCAGGCGGCGCGCGCCTGGTACGGCTCGCCTGCCTATCGGGCGATCCTCGCCAAGCGTACAGGCAACTCGCAAGGGGATATCTTCCTGATCGACGGTGTCGATGAGGATCACCGTGCGACCGATATCCTGCTGCCGCACGGCCAACCGGCGCGCCTGTCAAAGTGATCGCTCTGACGCGGGGGAGCTTTTGTGTTCCCCTCAGTCCCGGCCGACGCGGATGACGCGTTTGCCGAAGTTTTTGCCGGTGAGCAGGCCGATGAATGCTTCCGGGGCGTTTTCCAGGCCGTCGATGATCTCTTCGCGGTATTTGATCTTGCCGCTTGCGACCCAGCTGCCCATCTCCCTGGCGAATTCAGGGTAGAGATGGCCGAAAGTGTCGAAGATGATGAAGCCCTGCATCCTGATCTTCTTGCGCAGGATCTGGCCCATCAGCCAACCCATCCGGTCCGGCCCTGCGGGCAGTTCGGTCGCGTTGTATTGCGATACCAGTCCGCATACGGGCACGCGCGCATGCGGGTTCAGTAGCGGAATGACCGCGTCCAGCACCTTGCCGCCGACATTCTCGAAATAGATGTCGATGCCGTCCGGGCTGGCCTTGGCGAGTTGCTCGGCAAAGTCGGAGGCCTTGTGGTCGATGCATGCATCGAAACCCAACTCGCTGACCGCATAGGCGCATTTGTCGGGCCCGCCGGCAATGCCTACCACGCGGCAATCCAGCAGCTTGCCGATCTGCCCAACGGTCGCACCAACCGGACCGGCTGCTGCCGCGACAGCGATTGTCTCACCCCGCTTGGGTGCGCCGATCTGCTTCAGGCCAGCCCAGGCCGTGAAGCCGGGCATGCCCAGAATGCCAAGCGCCCAGGAAGGATGCGCCGGCGATTGGCCAAGGTTGGTCACCCCCTTGCCGTGCGAAAGGGCGTAGTCCTGCCAGCCATTGTAGCTGAGCACCCAATCGCCTGGCGAAAACCCCTCGACATTCGAGGTGACGACCCGCGCAACCGTACCGCCGACCATCACGCCGCCGATTTCGACCGGGGCCGCATAGGACGGCGCATCGCTCATCCGGCCCCGCATGTAGGGATCAAGCGAGAGATATTCGGTACGCAGCAGCATCTGTCCGGAAGCGGGCACGGGCAGGGGGCTCTCGATCAAACGCAGCGTGTTCGCATTGGGCGCGCCCTTCGGGCGCTCGGCCAATATCAACTGGCGATTTGTCTTGTCGGTCTGTGTCATATTTTTACTTTCTAATACAGGTCGCGGGCACTCGAGGCCTCAACTCGCTTTCATTGCTTGCGAAATACAAGCGACAGATTGTTCGCCGGCATTTCATGGATGTCTGGCGGACCGAAGCCATGCAGCATGGCATAGCGGGCGACATCCTCCACATTCCGCAAGCCCCATTCGAGATTGCGTGACCGCAACTGCTCGTCGAACGCTTCGTTGCTCGGTGCCGTTGGCTGGCCCTGCCGCCGATACGGGCCATAAAGGAAAAGAACGCCACCCTGGCCAAGGATGCTTTCCGCGCCCTGAATGAGCCCTTCGGCGGCCGACCATGGCGCGATGTGGATCATGTTGAGGCAGACAATCGCTGCCGCATTCCCTGCCGACCAGGGCCGTTCGGTTACGTCGATACGCAAAGGGGGCAGGATGTTTGGGAGGTTGTCTGCCGCCATCCATCGTTCGATCGATTGAAGGGACGGCGCGTCGCGTTCGCTGGGCTGCCATGTCAGGTCCGGCATCTCGCGCGCGAAATGAACGACATGTTGCCCGGTCCCGCTGCTGATCTCGAGCACCGTGCCATGCTCGGGCAAGACACGCTTCAGAAGGTCGGCAATAGGCCCCTTGTTGCGCTCCGCCGAGGGGCTGACAGGGCGATTATCCGTAGAAACGCCGAGTGTTTCGTTCCGCATTTTTCGCCTTACTCCCTCTACCGATGACCGCCGAGATCAGGAAGGCTTCCCGGTCTTCGACGCGGAGCGCCCGGAAGGCTTTGGCTTCACGCGGATACGCATCGTTCCGCCTTCGGGATGGTTGATTTCGAACTCATTCGTCTTCCGCACAAGGTCGCTCAATTTTCGGGAGCCGAAGGTGCGCGGGTCGAAATCGGAGACGAGGTTGGCCAGTTGATTGCCGACCTGGCCGAGCGGCACCCAACCATCCTCGCTTTCCATCTGCGCAATCACGCGTTTGATGACAGAAGCCCCTGCACTGAGTGGCTGGAGGGGCGTGGCCGGTTGGTTGGCGTCGATCGTGTTTGCCGGAGCGCCCGGCAGCAGGTTCTCCGTATAAACGAACCGGCGACATGCCTGCCGGAAACTTTCAGGCGTCTTTTGCTCGCCAAAACCATAGACGTCGACGCCCTGTTCGCGAATACGGGCGGCAAGTCGGGTGAAGTCGCTGTCGGACGACACGAGACAGAACCCGTCGAACCGACCGCTGTGCAGAAGGTCCATCGCGTCGATGACCAGCGTGATGTCGGAGGCATTCTTGCCGGTCGTATAGGCAAATTGCTGTTGTGGGATGATCGCATGCTTCGACAGGATATCGGCCCACCCCTTCGAGCGGGCGCTGGAGAAATCCCCATAGATACGCCGAACGCTGGCTTCCCCGATCTTGGCGATTTCCTCGAACAGTCCATCGGCAATCTTGGCCGAGGCATTGTCGGCGTCGATCAGGACGGCAAGGCGTGGCGATCGTTGGTCATTAGGCATTGAGGTCTTTCATTCAGGTCGTTCTGCGGGAATGCCGCAACAACACTATCACAGTGTCGTGGTGTCGACGCCAAGCCGTTTTTCAACTCGCTTCCCCTCTTCGAGTGACCTGAACGGCGGAGCAAGGGGAGGGACTCGGCCCGGCCTGGGCTTGGCTGGCTACAAAGCCAGATAGGCAGGCGGCGTGCCTCGCGCCACCGCCTGATCCATCGAATAGCGGTTGTCGTAGGTGTGGACCAGCATGAACCGGATGAGCGGATCGCTGTCCCATGCCGATACTTGCGACGACCCGACGTCGACGAGGATATCGTTGTACTTGTATTGATTTGCGACGAGGCATGCCCAAAATTGGGCACGCCCTTCAATGGGTGGATTTCGCCAAGATTACGCGGCTAATCTTTCCACCTTGAGCCGCATTTCACGCAGCCTGGCTGTTTTCTTCTCGCGAGCGACACGCTCAGCGGTAATATATTCGCGAGCAATCCTGTCAGCTCGGACGTGTCTATTTTCAGGTTTCTCCGATCGTACATTTGTCATGAATTTCGTTCTCCATATTGCACTGTGCATATAGGAATTATTCATGAAAAATCAATGATTTCGCGGCCAAAAGTCGCTCCGCTGGCGGAGCCGGGCGGCTCGGAGCCGGGCTAGCCGCCCCTGTTTTCGACCTGCGTGGCCGTTTGGCCGGCAAGATGTTGCTTGAGGGCGGCGAGGGCCTGTGGCGACCAATCCTGGGCACCGATGACGGCAGACCAGGCCTCGACATAGTCTTTTGCGGCGTAGACATGGCCGTGGCCGGCCGGCGTCGTCGTTGCGACGGCCATATCCAGCGCAAGCTGCAGCATGGTCACCAGCGGATACCAGCTCAATTGGGGGGAAACATCGGGGCCGCGCGGCGCTTTCAACCAGTCCGGCATGCGGTAAGCATCGCGATAGTCGAAGAAGACAATCGGATCGCTGGCGTATTGGAGATAGACGACCCGCAAAGGCCCCCATGGCGTATCTTGAGCGACGGCGGGTCCGTTCTGATTGACGAAGCGAACAAGCCGGCTGTCGCGAAAAACCGGCAGCCATTCAGGGCTCCCCGGGTTCCGTGCATCCGTGGCCGAGCGCCAGATACGGCTTCCGAAGGGCGGCCCACTCCAAAGCGCACCGCTGATCGGGTCGCCCAGTATCTCGAACAGGCTCGCCGACCGTTCCGAATTCATCGCGCCAAGGCTGAGCCCATGCAGATAGAGTTTCGGGCGCGAATTTCTGGGTAGGGCGGTCCAGTAATTATAGATTTCCAGAAACAGCGCGCGTGCGGTCTCGGAGCCATATTCGGGTTGCGCCAGAAGCGACAGCGGGCTGCTCAGATAGGAGTACTGGACGGCAACGCTGGCGACATCGCCGTGGCGCAGATATTCCAGCGCCCCCATCGAGGCCGGGTCGATCCAGCCGGTGCCGGTCGGCGTCAGGACGACGAGCAAGGACTTGTCGAAGCCGCCGACCCGCTTGAGTTCTTCCAGCGCAAGCTTCGCGCGGGCCTGCGGATCGGCGGCCGCGCCCAGGCCGACATAGACCCGGATCGGCTCCCGGGCGGGCTTGCTGGTGAAGGAATTTATCTGCGCGGCATCTGGCCCGTCTGCAAGGAATTCGCGGCCGGCGCGGCCGAGTTCGCCCCATTTCACCAACGAGGCTGCGCTGCCGGTTTTGCGGCTGTCGACTGGTTGGGGCCGCTCAGGCTCGAGCAGCGCATCGAGTTTGCTGTAGGACGAATCGAGAAGGCTGAAAACAGAGCGCGCCAGAACGTCGCTTGCGAGCGACCAGGCCACGACCGCGGCAACGCTGAATCCCACCACGTTTGCGATCCGCCTGGGCACATAGCGTCTGGAAAACCGCACGACCAACCGAACCAGGGCCGCGAACAACCGGGCTACGGCGAGCAGGATGACGAACGTAACCAGGGCGACCGCGCAGGTTTTCAAAGGGTGAGAGCTATCGACGGGCGGCATGTCCATGAGAGTACGGATGGAGTTTTGCCACCCGGCGGACCGCCACAGGAAGACGATGGCGATGGCAAGGCAAAGGACAGACACGACCGTATTGGCGATTGACCGCAACCGTGGCTGGACTTCGGGGATTTCCAAGTAGCGCCAGAGCCAGCGAGCCGCGACCCCGAGCCCGTAGCCGAGGGCGAAGCAGGCGCCGGCAAGGACGCCTTGCGTCAGATATGTCCGGGGAATGAGCGTAGGCGTCAGCGAGGCTGCAAAGAACAAGGTGCCAAGCACCACGCCGGTGCCGGACAGGGACCGAGCCGGCGTATAGATCATCTGCGCCAAGAGGCGGCGAACTTCATTCATGTCTCAGTAGCTGCCGCAAGAGCCAGTCCAGCCAATCAAAACATACTCCGGGGCTTGTCGCCAGTTTCGCACGCGCGCTGACGGGCCGGCCTGTCAAACCATGCCGGAAAGCGCTTGCAGGAAGGCGACGATGGCCAGGTCGAGCGGGTCGTTGACCGGCTCGGGCTGCGACGACATTTTGACGATCACGACCTCGCTGCCAGGGTCGACGTAAAGCCATTGGCCGTGAATGCCGATGCCGCAGAACGCGCCGTCGCCGACCTGGTACCATTTGTTGCGGTAACGGCCCTTGGGGAACAGGGGCAGCATCTCGCCGCGCTGCCAGGCTTGGGTGCTGCCGGTGCTGATCGTGTCGCGCGCCCAGGCTTCGGGAAGCACGCGGCGGCCATCGGCCACGCCGCCCTGCCGCATCATCTCGCCGACACGGGCGAGGTCGCGCGGCGTGACCGACATGCCGCCAGCCGTGCGCGCCGTGCCTTCCTGATCGACGGTGACGAAAGCATCGCCCTTGGCACCGAGCGGCAGCCATAATTTTTCGCGCATGAGGTCGCAGACGCGCTGGCCGGAAGCGCGCTCGACAAGGATGCCGAGCAGGTCGGAATTCGGCGAGCGATAACGGAAAATGTCGCCATGCGGGCCTTCAAGCCTCGGCAAGGTCAGCAGGAACGATTTCAGGCTTTCCGAGCCGCCGCCCGGGTTCCACAGCGTAGCCTTGCGATAGCGGCCATAGGCGCTGTCGGGGTCGAGATAAGATTCCTCGATATCGATGCTGACGACCATGTCGAGCACGTGGCGCACGGTTGCGTCGCCATAGGCGGAGCCTGCCGCCTCCGGCAGATAGGCGATCACCGGTGCTTCCAGGTCGAGCTTGCCCTCGCCGTGCAGGATGCCGGCAAGGATCGCGGTCAGCGATTTGCTGATGGAAAAAATGATGTGCGGCGCACCGGGACTCATGTGCGGCGCAAACCAGTCGCCGACGATTTTTCCGCCCTTCATCACGGTCAGCGCATCGGTATCGGAGCGCGCCATAAAGGCCGCGACGGTTTCGCCTGTGGGGATTTTCTCGGTCAGCAGCCCGCTCATGTCCTTGGCCGGCTGTTCCGCCTCGCCCATAGCCTCGATGCGGGCGCTGGGCACGAGTTCGCCGGCATTCTGGAACGACCAGCGGTTGAAAGGACTGCTTCTCCAGTTGGCCAGATTGACCGCGTCGCGGCGAAAGCCGTAATTTTCCTCGAACGCGGTCGCCTTGGCCATGCTTTTCTTCCGGGAATGTTCTTGATAGTTGCTCGAGTGGAGCCTCGGGGCCGGGCGATCATGCCCGGCCCCGAGGCCCGTGCGGTTATTTCTGAAGCTGGGTCCAGAGCTTGGTGTAAAGCTCCTGGACCTTGGGCTCGCAGGTGGTCAGGAACTCGCCCGCCTTCTCGAATTCGGCCGGGATGACGAGTTCCGGAGCATCCTTCATCTCGTCCGGCATGAACTCCTTCGAACCCTTGATGCCGTTGGCGTATTTCGCGAAGGCCGAAATCATGGCGGCGTTTTCGGGGAGCATGATGAAGTTCATGAACAGCTTCGCGTTCTCGACGTTCTTGGCGTCCTTCAGGATGGCGACGCTGTCCATGAACATCGGGAACCCTTCCTTCGGATAGCCGAACTTGATGTCGGGGTTCTTGATGCGCGAGCGCATGATCGCACCGTTCCAATAGTAGACGGCGGCGTAGTCGCCCGCCGGCAGTTTCTCGGTGACGCTGTAGTCCATTGCCAGCCATTTCGGCTTTGCCTCGACCAGCTTGTCGCGCACCTTCTTGAGCAGTTCGAGATCGTCGGTGCACCAGTCGCCGCCGAAATACTTGATGGTGGCAAACAGCACGTCGGTCATTTCCGGCTCGACATTGATCTTGCCGACCAGTTCCGCCGGCGGATCGAGGAAGATGGCGGACGTGTTGATGTCGCCGCCATAGACCTTGGTGTTCACACCGATGCCCGACAGGCCCCACAGCCACGGCACGGTATAGTGTCGGCCTGGATCCCAGGCAACGTTGACCCAGCGCTCATCGACATTCTTGAAGTTTTCCATCTGGTCGGGACGGGCCTCGAGCAGCAGCCCTTCCTTTATCCAGATCGGCACGTAGCTCGCCGACGGAACCACGATGTCGAAGCCATGGCCACCGGCGCGCACCTTGGAAAGCGCGGTATCGTTGGAGTCATAGTCGGTGATGGTGACCTTGACGTCGTAGGCGGCCTCGAACTTCTTGATCATGTCGGCGCTGGTATAGTCGCCCCAGTTGAAGATGTTGAGTTCTCCCGCCGCGGATGCGCTCCCGGCACAGCCCAGTATCGCTATCGCCGCCGTGGCGGCCATTGTCTTCCATTTCATTGCTGCTCTCCCTTATGATTTGCGTTGTGTTGGTCAGGTTTTTCGTCGGTTGACAAAGAAGAAGACGGTCACGAGCAGGACCGACATGCCCAGGAATACGGTGGCTATGGCGTTGATTTCCGGGGTCGTTTCACGCCGCAACTGGCCGAGCATGTACGTAGGCAGCGTATCCTGCCCGCCGGACTTGACGAATTCGGTGATGACGACATCGTCGAGCGAAATGACGAAGGCGAGCATGAAGCCGGCGATGATGGCTGGCCGCAAAAGCGGCAGCGTCACATAGCGGAACGCTTTCCAGGGCGTCGCGTAGAGATCGGCGGCTGCGCGCTCCATCGTCAGGTCCATGTCTTCCAGCCGGCCGCGGATCGGCAGGTAGGCAAACGGAATGCAAAAAGCCGTATGCGCCAAGATGAGATAGCCGAGGCCGGAATAGCCGGTCCACACCTTGATGCGCGAGAACACGATCAGCAGTGCCACGGCGGTGACGATCTCGGGCACCATCAGAGGCTGGTTGATGAACGCATATTTGAAGGTCAGGCCGGGATAGCGCCGCGTGCGGGTGGTCGCGAGCGCCGCCATGGTGGCGACGATGGTGGCGAGCGTAGCCGCCCAGACCGCAAGCACGATCGAGCGGATCGAGGCATCCTGAACGGCCGAGTTCTGCCACGCCGATACGAACCAGCGCCAGGAAAACCCGCCCCAGTTCGACAGCGATTCGGCCGCGTTGAAGGAGTAGACGACCAGGGCAGCGATAGGCAGGTACAGCGCGAAGAAGGTCAGCAACGCCATGAAGCCGAAACCGGGCTGTGCGCGGACGTCGAAGGTTCGCTTAGCCATGGCCGGCCTCCGAACGCGAAGCGTTGCGCACGTAGAACAGCAGCGCAATCATCACCAGCGCCATCAGCGTGATGGAGATGGCCGCGCCGAGCGGCCAGTTGCGGCCCGCGCCGAATTGCAGTTCGATCAGATTGCCCAGCATCATGTTCTTGCCGCCGCCCAGGACGCGCGGAATGACATAGGCGCCGAGCGACGGGATGAAGACCAGGATCGAGCCGGCGATGACGCCCGGTTTGACCAGCGGGAAGATGATGCGCCGCAGCACCTGCCAGCGGCTGGCGTAGAGATCGTAGCCCGCCTCGATCAGGCGGAAATCCAGCTTCTCCATCGAGGCGTAAAGCGGCAATACCATCAGCGGCAGGTAGACATAGACCATGCCGAGCAGGATCGCGACGTCGGTGTTCATGATCTGGAACGGGCTGTCGATGATACCGGTCCAGATCAGCGCCGTATTGACCAGGCCCTCGTTGCGCAGCACCTGCTGCATGGCGAAGGTGCGGATCAGCAGGTTGGTCCAGAACGGGATGGTGACCAGGAAAACCCAGACTTCGCGCGTCGACGGCGGCCGCGTCGCGATGAAGTAGGCGGTTGGAAATCCGAAGATCAGCGTCAGGAAGGTCGTGTAGAAGGACAGGCGGATGGAGCGCCACAAGATGGTCAGGTGCGCATCGGCCAGGCCCAGCGTGCCGTCGAAGATGTCGCGCTGGAACAGCACCGAGGTCCAGCCGTCCAGGGAAAAGGTCCAGGGCTTCACGTCGCCATAGTCGCCTTTCACCATGAACGAGTAGGCGAGCATGACGAAGAGCGGGCCTGTGGCGGCGACGAAGATGATCAGAAGCGCCGGTGTCGAAAGCAGCCAGCGGTTGCGGATATCGCGCCGTTCGGTCGGGTTAAGGCTCGCGCTCGCCACCATCAGTCCTTCAGCAATTGCGCGGCGTTGGCGCGAATGGCGATGCCGGTACGGTCGCCCTGGACGAGATCGATCCCGCCGCCAAGCGCGTTTTGCTGGCGCACGATGAAGGGGCCGCCATCGTCGAGCCTGATATGGAAATGCGTGTCGGTGCCGAGATAGACGACGTTCTCGACCGCACCGGAAAGCGTGGCCTTTTCGTCGGCGGCGGCAAGCTGCGTATGCTCCGGCCGCACCACGATGGTGGCCTTGCCCTTGGGTGAAAAACCAGACGGCAGCGAGGCCGTAATCTCCGAACCCGACGACAATTTCACCGTTGCGCGCCCGTTCGCCTCGTGCGTCACCATGCCTTCGAGGAAATTGGTCTCGCCAATGAAATCGGCGACGAAACGTTCGGCGGGCCGGTCGTAGATATCGTGCGGCGTGCCGATCTGCAGGATCTTGCCGGCCGACATCACCGCGATGCGGTCGGACATGGTCAGCGCTTCTTCCTGGTCGTGGGTGACGAAGATGAAGGTGATGCCCGTCTCGCCCTGCAGCCGCTTCAACTCGATCTGCATTTCCTTGCGTAGCTTGTAGTCGAGCGCCGAAAGCGGCTCGTCGAGCAGCAGCACCTTGGGTTGCGGGGCAAGCGCCCGCGCCAGCGCCACGCGCTGTTGCTGGCCGCCCGAGATCTCGTTGGTGCGCCGGTTGGCCAGCGCTTCCATCTGCACCAGCTTGAGCATCTCGGCGACGCGTGCGGCGGTCTCGGCCTTCGGCTTGCCCAGCATCTGCAGCCCGAAACCGATGTTTTGCGCCACCGTCATGTGCGGAAACAGCGCGTAGGACTGGAACACCGTATTGACCGGCCGCTTGAACGGCGGCAGCGGCGCGATGTCGTCGCCATAGAGCAGGATTTCACCGGCGGTCGGGAAATCGAAGCCGGCGATCAGCCGCAGCAGCGTGGTCTTGCCGCAGCCCGAGGGGCCGAGCAGCGTGAAGAACTCGTTCTCCCGGATGGTGACGGATACGTTGTCGAGCGCCGCGACCTGCGCCTCGCCATAGCCGAAAACCTTACGAACCCCCCGAACGTCGATAGCGTTTTTATCCGGTGTTTCCGGCACGCAGCACCCCATTTTGTGGACCGCTCTTGTCGGCGGACATCGCCTCTTTCCCGATTGTCACCACATGCGCGATGGGATGGCAACAGAGCAATTGAAACTTGAATCAAAAAAAGTCGGGGCCGTGTCGAGCCGCGATCGAGGCCGATGCAGAGGCTCGTGACCGGAAAACCATGCCAGCAAGCCCCAGCCGCTTGGCACAGCGCTTGTCGAGCCTCGCGGGCGTCGATACGCTGTCACCGCATCGTGCCGGGGGGATTTCATGAAGACTGTATTTTCGCCGCTCCATGCCGGCCATGCCGGCACTATGGAACTGAACGCCGGCGAGATCGTGCCCGGTTTCGAAAAGCCCTCGCGCGCCGAAATCATCAAGGCGCGGGTGGAAAGCGAAGGGCTTGGTTCCATCCTGCCGCCGCAAACGCATGACCTTGCCGCCGCCAAGCGGGTTCACGCCGCCGACTACATCGATTTCCTGCCGACCGTGTGGCCGCAATGGGAAGCGTCGGGGCGGGGCGGTTCGGCCATGCCCTTCACCTGGCCGACGCGCGGTCTGCGCGCCGACGTCGTGCCGCAAAACATCGACGCGCAACTGGGCTTTTACTCCTTCGATGCCGGCGCGCCCTTCGTCAAAGGTACATGGGCCGCGATCAAGTCTTCCTTCGACGTGGCGCTGACGGCGGCAAGCCTCGTCAAGGCCGGCGAGCGGGCCGCCTTCGCGCTCTGCCGCCCGCCGGGGCATCATGCGGGGGCCGCCTTCATGGGCGGCTATTGCTACATCAACAACGCCGCCGTCGCCGCGCAATGGTTTCGCGACCAGGGTGCCGGCCGCGTCTCGATCCTCGACGTGGACTATCACCACGGCAACGGCACGCAGGAGATCTTTTATCACCGCGGCGACGTGCAGGTGCTGAACCTGCATGCCGACCCGATGGTCGAATACCCGTTCTTCCTCGGCCATGCCGATGAGCGCGGCGCAGGTGCCGGCGAGGGGTTCAACGAGAACTATCCGATGCCCTTCGGCACAGGTTGGAGCGGGTGGAGCGCCGCGCTGGAGGATGCGTGCGAGCGGCTCTCCGCTTATGCGCCGGATGTCGTCGTGATTTCGCTCGGCGTCGACACGTTCGAAAAGGACCCGATCAGCCAGTTCAAGCTGGTCAGCACCGACTATCCGAAGATCGGCGCACGCATCGCCAGGCTGGGACTGCCGACCCTGTTCGTCATGGAAGGCGGCTATGCCGTCGATGAGATCGGCGTCAACGCGGTCGGCGTGCTGACCGGCTTCGAGGGGTAGAGCGCGCAAAAGACTTGGCCATTGTCATCTAGCCGTCATCGGCAAGTCATCGCGCTGAAATATCGATCCTGCAAGGCACCGGGGAACTCCTTAATGAGAGAGAACCCCGATGACCAGCCAATCGCGCCTTTTCGTTTTGACCGCCATGCTCGCCGCGTCGGTAGCGCTGCCCGCTTATGCCGACAGCGCGTTCAACCGGATCGCCACTTTTCCGGTAGCCGGGAACCTCCCGGCTGATACCGACGCCAAGACGCCGACCTCGTCGGAGATCATCAAGGCGAGCGAAGACGGCAAGACGCTGGTCTATTCGGACAGCCCGCTGGGCGCGGTCGGCTTTATCGACATTTCCGACCCGAAAGCGCCGAAGGCGGGCGGCATCGTCAAGATCGAGGGTGAGCCGACCTCCGTTGCTATCATCGGCAACAAGGTGCTGGCAGGCGTCAACACTTCGGAGAGCTTCAAGAATCCCTCTGGCAACCTCGCCGTCATCGATCTTGCCACCAAGAAAATCCTCACGACCTGCGACCTCGGCGGCCAGCCCGATTCCGTGGCGATCAGCGCCGACGGCAAGTTCGCCGCCATCGCCATCGAAAACGAGCGCGATGAAGAATTGAACGACGGCGAACTGCCGCAATTGCCCGCCGGCGATTTGAAGATATTCAGCCTGACCGACGGCATGCCGGACTGCGCCACCATGACAACCGTCGATTTCACCGGCATTGCTGAAATCTCGCCGGAAGACCCAGAGCCTGAATTCGTCGACTTCAACGCCGCCAATGAGATTGCCGTCACGTTGCAGGAAAACAACCACATCGCCATCGTCGACGCGGCGACCGGCAAGGTCACGGCGCATTTTTCCGCCGGCTCAGTCGACCTCGACGGCATCGACACCGGGAAGGACGGCGCGCTGAACTTCACCCGCGCGATGAAGGGCGTCGCGCGCGAACCCGACGCGATCAAATGGCTCGACAATGACCGTTTCGTCATCGCCAACGAAGGCGATTACAAGGGCGGCTCGCGCTCCTTCACCATCTTCGACAAGACCGGCAAGGTGCTCTACGAATCCGGCCCGTCGCTGGAAATGAAGATCGCCGCCGCCGGGCATTATCCGGACAAGCGCAACAAAAAGGGCGTCGAGCTTGAAGGCCTCGAAGTGGCAAAGTTCGGCGACACGCAATACATCTTTGTCGCCAGCGAGCGCGCCTCGATGATCGGCGTCTATAAGGATACCGGCGCGGAGCCCGAATTCGTGCAGCTTCTGCCGTCGGGCGTCGGGCCGGAGGGCCTGGTCGCGGTTCCCTCGCGCGGACTGCTCGTCACCGCCAACGAAACCGACCTGGTGGAAGACGGCGGTGCACGCTCGCACGTCATGCTCTATGAACGCGGCGATGGCTCGGCTGTCTATCCGATGGTCGTCTCGGCCAATGACGAGGCGGGCAAACCAATCGGCTGGGGCGCGCTGTCGGGATTGGCCGCCGATCCGAAGGAAGCCGGCAAGCTCTATGCCGTCTCCGACTCCTTCTACCGTTCGCAGCCCTCCATCTTCACCATCGACGCCACCAGGACGCCGGCCGAAATCGTGAAGAAAATAGTCGTCACCCGCGATGGCCAGCCGGCCCAGAAACTCGATCTCGAAGGCATCGCCTCCGATGGCAAGGACGGTTTCTGGCTGGCCTCCGAAGGCGACGCCTCGAAGCTGACCGCCAACGCCATCTACCGCGTCGACGCCAAGGGCGAGATCAGCCAGGAAATCCCGCTGCCGGTCGAGCTTTTGGGCAAGGATGGCCGTTTCGGCTATGAAGGCATCACCACGCTGGGCGAGGGCGATGACCTGACGCTGGTCATGGCCGTGCAGCGCGAATGGGCCGACGACGCCAAAAGCGAGGTGAAGCTTTTGGCCTACAAGCTGGCGTCGAAAGAATGGTCGGCCGTGCGCTATCCTCTCGAAAAGGCTGAAAAGGGCTGGGTCGGCCTGTCGGAAATCACCGCCTGGAAGGACCGGCTCTACGTCGTCGAGCGCGACAATCTGATCGGGGCGGACGCCAGGCTCAAGGCCATCTATGCCGTGGCGCTGGACGATTTCAAACCGGCCAAGCTGGGTGGCGAGTTGCCGCTGGTGACCAAGACGCTGGTGCGCGATCTGGTGCCCGACCTGAAAGCCGCCACCAACGGCTATGTCGTCGACAAGGTCGAGGGCTTTGCCATCGACGCCAGCGGCGACGCCTATGTCGCGACCGACAATGACGGCGTGGACGATTCTTCGGGCGAGACGCTGTTCCTGCGGCTAGGCAGCATCGACGCGATCAACTGAAGCCGGACGAGCGCCGTTCAGGATACGCCGTCTGAATCGTGCTCGGCGATCACCGCCAGGAAGGCGGGGCCGTAGCGATCCAGCTTGGTCTCGCCAACGCCCGGAACCCCCGCCATCTGCGCGCGCGAAGCGGGGCGGGCGGCGGCCAGTTCGATCAGCGTCTTGTCGTGGAAGATCACATAGGGCGGCACGTTCTGCGTCCGGGCGATTTCCCTGCGCTTTTCACGCAGCGCCTGGAACAGGGCTTGATCGGCCTCGGGCAGGGCGGTGGCCGCCTGGTTGCGCGAAGCGCCTTTTTCGCGAACGGTGCGCGACGGTGGCGGCACGCGCAGCATCAGCGTCGGCTTTTCGCGCAGGAATTGTCGTCCGCCCTCCGAGATCGCCAGCCCGCCATGGCCGGCGAGGTCGACATCGATCAGCCGCAGCGCGATCAACTGGCGAAGGATCGCGCGCCAGACGCGCTTGTCGTGCTCTTTGCCGATGCCGTAGGTGGAGATGCGGTCATGCCCGAAATTCGCGATGCGCTCGTCCTCGACGCCCAGAAGCACATCGACGATGTAGCCCTGGCCGAAACGTTCGCCGGTCCGGTGAATGCAGGACAAGGCTTTTTGCGCGGCGATGGTGCCGTCGAACAATTGCGGCGGCTCGGCACAGGTATCGCAATTGCCGCAAGGCTCGCAATCGTCGCCGAAATAGGACAGCAGCACCCGGCGGCGACAGCCCGCCGTCTCGGCCAGCCCCAGCAGCGCGTCTAGCTTTTGCCGTTCCGTGCGCTTGCGCTGTTCGGGTGCGTCGGACTCCTCGATAAAGCGGCTGCGCAGCGCAATGTCCTCATGGCCATAAAGCATCAGCGTGTCGGAAGGCAGACCGTCGCGGCCGGCGCGCCCGGTCTCCTGATAATAGGCCTCGATGCTGCCCGGCAGATCGACATGGGCGACGAAGCGCACATCCGGCTTGTCGATGCCCATGCCGAAGGCGATGGTCGCCACCATGACGACCGCTTCATCCAACTGGAAACGCGCCTGGTTGGCCGCGCGATCGGCCTTGTCCATGCCGCCATGATAGGGCAGCGCGTCATAGCCTTGGCTGCAAAGCCAGGCGGCGGTCTCCTCCGTCTTGCGCTTCGACAGGCAGTAGACGATGCCGCTCTCGCCGTCGTGCCCCTTCAGGAAACGCTTCAGTTGGCTTCGCGGATTGTCCTTCTCCTGGATGGCGTAGCGGATATTGGGACGGTCGAAACCGGCGATGAAGGCGTCGCTTTCGTCGATCTGCAGGAGCGCCAGGATTTCGGCTCGGGTCGGCGCGTCGGCGGTGGCCGTCAGCGCCATGCGCGGCGTGTCGGGGAACAGCCGGACCAGCGCGTCGAGCTGGCGATAGGAGGGGCGGAAATCGTGCCCCCATTGCGACAGGCAATGCGCCTCGTCGATGGCGATCAGCGACAGCTTGACCTGGCCGAGCCGCTCCAGCACGTCGGGCCGGAGCAGCGTTTCCGGGGCGACATAGAGCAGGTCCAGCGCGCCGGAGGCAATGTCGCGCCACAGGGCGTTTCGCTCATCGCCTTGCAGGTCGGAGTTGAGCGCCGCCGCCTTGACGCCCGCCTGCCGCAAGGCCGTCACCTGATCGGCCATCAGCGCGATCAGCGGCGAAACGACGAGGCCGACGCCGGGCCGCGCCATCGCCGGGATCTGGTAGCACAGCGATTTCCCGCCGCCCGTTGGCATCAGCACGAAGGCGTTGTTGCCGGCCACCACATGCTCGACGATTGTCGCCTGAGGTCCACGAAAAGCATCGTAGCCATAAACGGCTTTCAGGATATTTGCGGGATTGGTGTTCAAGATAACCTGCGTTGGGAATCAGGAGAATAGGGCCTCATAGCAGATTTGCGCGGTGCCGGGCGGCGTGCTTGCTCATTAGAAGGCGCGTGGGCGCAATCCGACCATCCGCGCCCTGGCGATGCTCAGGAACCGCTACTGGGACGCCGCCACCAGCCACTCCCGGAAGGCACGCACCTTGGGCGTCAGGGCGTTTTGCGGCGAGGCGAGGAACCAGTAGGCGCCGGAGCTTTGCAGCTTGGGGGTGAAGGGGGCGACGAGCAGGCCGCTGGCGAGTTCCCGCTCGACCAACGCCGAGCGGCCGAGCATCACCCCTTTGCCCTCGACGGCGGCCCGAATCGCCATGATCGACTGGTCGAAGGAAGCGCCGTCGCCGGCGTCGATGCCGGTCACCCCGGCAAAGGCCAGCCAGGCTTCCCAGTCTTCGGCATAGCCCGGCACGTGCAAAAGGTCGGTTCCCTTGAGGTCTTCGGGCGCGCGCAGCGTTGCGGCGAGCACCGGCGCGCATACCGGAAAGATTTCCTCCCGCATCAGCGCCGTTGCCTCCAGTCTCGGCCAGTCGCCCCAGCCATATCGGATTTCCGCGTCGGCCTTGCCCCGACCCTTATCCACGCCGTGGCCGAGCGCCGTCAGCCTGAGTTCGATGCCCGGATGCGAGGCGCGAAACAGGTCGAGCCGGGGCGCGATCCACTGGCTGGCGAAGGACGTCGCCACATGCACCACCAGCAGTTCGCGGCTGCCTCTTCCGACAAGACGGACGGTGGCCTCATCGATCAGGGCAAAGCCACGGCCAAGTTCTTCCGCATAGCGCTTGCCCGCCGCTGTTGGCGTCACCCCGTTGGCATGCCGGTCGAACAGGTTTTTCGACAGGCGCAGTTCAAGCGCGCGGATGTGCTGGCTGATCGCCGAGGGTGTCACGTTCAGTTCCACTGCTGCCGCCGCGAAGCTGCCGAGCCGCGCCGCCGCCTCGAACGCGCGCAGCCAGTTCAGGGGAAGAGACGTCAGCATTTCACGCTTAGTTTTCCTTAGGGTGGCCGCAAGCTAATCGCGTTTGCGGCGCAAGACAAGAAAGCCTTACCTTCGGCGAACCTTTTCCGTGGAGACGCCGCAATGAACGTCCATGTCCTCGATGCCTATAGACGCGGCTACGGCCTGCCGAGCAACTTCTATACCAGCGACGAGATTTTCGCCGCTGAGCAGGAAAAAATCTTCCGCAACAGCTGGTTCTTCGCCGGCCATTCGGTCGAGTTACCGAATTCCGGAGACTACATGACGCTCAATGTCGGCGGCGCGCCGGTGGTGGTGGTGCGCGACCGCGACGCCAAGGTTCATGCCCATCACAATGTCTGCCGCCATCGCGGCTCCATCATCTGCACCAAGGAAAAGGGCAAGGCGACGCGGCTGGTCTGCCCCTACCACTCCTGGACCTATGCGCATGACGGCGCGTTGATCGGCGCGCCGATGATGGGCGAGGATTTCGACAAGAACGCCCACGGCCTCAAGCGTGCTCATGCCGGAGAATTCGACGGGCTGATCTTCGTCAATCTTTCCGACAATCCGTCGCCCTTCGACGAACTGCGCGAGCATCTTTCGCCGATCCTGAAATCGCAGGGCATGGGCCGCGCCAAGATCGCGCTGATCCGCGACTATCACCTCGACCTCAACTGGAAGCTCGTGGTCGAGAACAACCGCGAATGCTACCATTGCGAGGCCAATCATCAGGGCTATGTCTCGGTGCAGTACGACACCGAAAACGATAATCCGGACATGCAGGGCGAAATCTCCGAGCGGCTGGCCGACTGTTCGATCCGCTGGGACAAAGCCGGCCTCGACGTCGCCCGCGTCAACACCTCGTCCGACTACACCGCCGAGTGGTTTCGCGCCAACCGCACGCCGGTGCGCAAGGGCATGGTGACCGAAAGCCCGGACGGCCAACTGGTGTGCAAGGTGCTGATGGGCGGCTTCACCGATCCCGACATGGGCACGGCGCGCGCCAACACCAACATCAACTTCTGGTGCCACGCCAATTCGGACTACGCCCATACCGTGCGCATCACGCCCGTGTCGCCGACGAAGACTATCGTGCGCGGCACCTGGCTGGTCGATGAAAAGGCGGTCGAGGGCCAGGACTACGACGTGGAAAAGATCGCCGCCTTCCATGACGGCGTGATGGAGGAGGACTGGGACATCTGCCGGCGGCAGTGGATGGGCGTGACCTCGCCCGGCTTCCAGCCCGGCCCCTATTCGCCGCTCAAGGAACAGAATGTCGACCGCTATGTGCGCTGGTACGCACGCCAGATGAAAGCCTGAAATTGATGTCGAGCCCAAAAATCCCGTCGCACGCCCGCATCGTCATCGTCGGGGGCGGCGCGCTCGGCACCAGCATCGCCTATCATCTGGCCAAGGCCGGCGAAAAGGACGTGCTGCTGCTTGAAAAGAACGTGCTGACCGCCGGCTCCACCTGGCATGCCGCCGGCCTGATGGGCCAGCTTCGCAGCAAGGTGAACCTGACCCGGCTGATGCAGTACAGCGCCGATCTGTGTGCGAAGATCGGCGCGGAGACGGGCCAGGATGTCGGCTGGAAAAATGTCGGCAGCCTGCGGCTGGCCGCTTCCGACGCGCGCTGGGAAGAGCTGAAGCGCGCCGCCACCGCCGCCAAAAGCTACGGCTTCGATATGGAGCTTGTCGGGCCGGACGAGGTCAAGCGGCTTTATCCGCTCGCCGATATCAAGGATTTGCGCGGCGCGACCTGGATCGCCTCCGACGGCCATGTCGATCCCTATTCGCTGACGCAGGCCTACGCCAAGGGCGCGCGCGCCAGCGGCGTCCGCATCGTGGAAGGCGTCGCCGTTACCGGCTTCACCATCAAGGATCGCCGCATCGTCGGCGTCCAGACCACAGAAGGCGAGATCGGCTGCGAGATCGTCGTCAACGCCGCCGGCCTGTGGGCGCGCCAATGCGGCGAGATGGCCGGCATCGACCTGCCGGTCACCGTGCTCGAACACCAGTATTTCGTCACCGAAAAATCGCCGCTGGTGCCGGACAATTTGCCGACGCTACGCGACCCGGACGCCAATTTCTACGTCAAGCCGGAACCCGGCGCGCTGGCCATCGGCGGCTGGGAAAAGGAAACGCGCGCCGTCTATGGAAACGGCAAGCTGCCGATGAGCTTTGGCCAGGAGCTTTTCGGTGACGATCTGGAGCGCATTTCCGAGGTGATCGAGGGCGCATCGAACCGCATCCCGGTGCTGGGCGAACTTGGCGTGCGCTCCGTGGTCAACGGACCGATCCCGATTTCGGCCGATGGCGAACCGGTGATGGGGCTTGCCGGCGACCTCGACAATTTCTTCCTCGCCTGCGGTTTCACCTCGGGTATCGCCGCTTCCGGCGGGGCCGGCCATGCCATGGCCAACTGGATCCTCGAAGGCGACCCCGGCATGGACCTGTGGGCCTTCGACCTGCGCCGCTTCGGCAAGCCGCATACCGGCCTTGCCTATCTGCGCGACAGCGCCATCGAGGCCTATTCGAAATATTACGCCGTCGCCTGGCCGGAAGAGGAGCGTTCGGCCTGCCGGTCGCTGCGCCGCTCGCCGCTCTACCAGACGCTTACCGGGCAGGGCGCGGTGAACGGGGTGAAATTTGGCTGGGAGCGGCCGAACTATTTTCTCGAGGCAGGCGAGCAGAAGCCGCCGCTCGAAACCTTCGAGCGCGCGCCCTATGCGAAAGTCATCGGGCGCGAGCACAGAACCGTACGAGAAGGCGTGGCGCTGATCGATCAGTCGTCCTTCTCGAAGTTCGAGATTTCCGGGCCCGGCGCGTTTGCCTATCTGCAATGGCTGGCGGCGGCCAATCTGGACCGCGGCACCGGTGCGGTGATCTACACGCAACTGCTCAACAAGCGCGGTGGCATCGAGTCCGACCTCACCATCATGCGGCCGCGCGAAGATGTATTCTACGTCGTCACCGGCTCGGGCTTCGGCACACGCGACGGCGGCTGGATCCGGCACGACATGCCGCGCGACGGATCGGTGACCATGCACGACGTCACCAGCGCGCACTGCGTCATCAATCTGTGCGGCCCGCTGGCGCGAAAAGTGCTGGAAAAGGTCAGCGAGAACGACGTCCGCAATGAGGCGTTCCCCTACATGACCTGTCGCGACATCCGCATCGGCTGGGCGCCGGTGATGGCCGCGCGCGTCACCTATGTCGGGGAACTCGGCTGGGAACTGCATATCCCGACCGAATATTTTGCCTATGTCTACGAGGTGCTGCGCGAGGCGGGTGCGGAATTCGGCATCGCCGATGTCGGCTACAAGGCGATCTCCAGCCTGCGCATGGAAAAGCGTTATCTCTACTGGGGCGCGGACATCACCCCGGACGACACGCCGCTGGAGGCTGGCCTCGGCTTTGCCGTGTCGATGAAGAAGGGCGAGTTCCACGGCCGCGATGCGCTCGCGGCGCAGAAGGAGCGCGGCCTCACGCGAAAACTCGCCTGCTTCCGGCTCGATGATCCGCTGCCGGTCTATGGCGGCGAGGCGATGGCGGCGCAGGGCCGTATCGTCGGCATAACAACGAGCGGCGATTTCGGCCACACAGTGGGCGCGTCGCTGGTGTTCGGCTACCTTTCCGGCGACGACATGGAGCTGAATGAGATCGAGGTCGAGGCCTTCGGTCGCCGCAGCCGCGCCGCGCGGGTCGAACGCTGCGCCTACGATCCCGGCGGCGAGAGAGTCCGACTCTAAGTCAGGGCGCAAAACAGCCTGCACGCAACGCCACATCTTGCAACATCGGCGTTGCGTGGCCAAAGTAGCGCATGCCTCATGCACATCACGCTTCCGGGCGGGCGCTCGCACCCCGCCGTCATGACGAGATCCTGAAGCGCTTGGCGCGCGATGGGTCGGTGAGCATCGCCGACCTTGCCGGCTTCTTCGAGGTTTCGCGCGAAACGATCCGCCGCGACCTGAAATTGCTGGCCGAGCGGCGTCAGCTCGACATCGTTCATGGCGGCGCCGCCCGTTTCGAAGCCAACGAGCCGGCCATGACCGAGCGGGCGCAGGAAAACGCCGCCGGCAAGGCAGCGATCGGCCGGGCCGCAGCCAGCCTTGTCGAGGACGGGATGGTGGTCTTCCTCGATTCCGGCACCACCACGCTTGCCGTGGCGCATGCGCTGAACACGCGTCAAAACCTGACGATCTGCACCGCGAGCCTGCCGATTGCGCTGCATATGTGCCATTTCCCGACCGTCAGGGTTCATATCCTTGGCGGTGAAATCGATCCCGCCGAAGCGGCGGCCGTTGGCGTGGATGTGCTCGATGCGATTGCCCGTTTCCGGGTCGATATCGCGTTCCTCGGCGGTGGCGCGCTGTCGAGCGACGGCGAGGTCACCGACTTCACCCGCGCCGGGGCCGAGCAGCGCTCGCGCATGATCATGGCCGCGAGAAAGGCCTATTTCGTGCTGGACAAATCCAAGTTCGGCAAGCTGACGCCGTTGCGGGTTCCCAACTTCGAACGCGCCGCCGGAATCATCGTCGACGCGCCGCCTTCGGCGTCGACGGTCAAGGCGCTCGGGCAGAAAGGCCCGAAGCTCATCATCGCCAATGAGATGTGATATTATGTGATATTTGATGTTGCATTTTGTGGCATAGCATGCGACCTTTCCTCATTCAATTCATACGATCGAGGACAAGGCCGTCATGGCGAACAATTTTCCAACCCAGGCCCGCGTGGTCATCGTCGGCGGCGGCATCATCGGATGTTCCGTTGCCTATCATCTGACCAAGCTTGGCTGGACCGACGTCGTGCTTTTGGAGCAGGGCCAGCTTAGCGGCGGCACCACCTGGCATGCGGCGGGTCTCGTCGGCCAGTTGCGCGCCCACTCCAACATGACCAGCCTGATCAAATATTCCACAAAGCTCTATGCCGGGCTGGAGGCCGAGACCGGGCTTGCCACCGGCTGGAAGAATTGCGGCTCGCTGGCGGTGGCGCGCACGCCGGACCGCATGACGGTGCTGAAGCGCACCGCCGCATCGGCGCGCGCTCAAGGCATCGAGGTCGACGTCATCTCGCCGCAGGAAGCTTTCGAGCGCTGGCCGGTGATGGCCGTGGACGATCTCGTCGGCGCGGTCTGGCTGCCCGGCGACGGCAAGGCCAACCCGACCGACCTGACCCAATCGCTGGCCAAGGGCGCTCGCACCGGCGGCGCGCGCATCATCGAGCGCGTTAAAGTCACCGGCATTAAGGTCAAGGACGGCGTTGCCTGCGGTGTCTCGACCGACAAGGGCGATATCGCCGCCGAGATCGTGGTCAATTGCGCCGGCCAGTGGGCGCGCAATGTCGGCCGCATGTGCGGCGTGTCCGTGCCACTGCACTCGGCCGAGCATATGTATATCGTCACCGGCAAGATCGAAGGCGTGCATCCCGACCTGCCGGTGATGCGCGATCCGGACGGTTATATCTATTTCAAGGAGGAGGTCGGCGGCCTGGTCATGGGCGGCTTCGAGCCGCACGCCAAGCCGTGGGGCATGAACGGCATTCCCGACGATTTCGAGTTCGCGCTGCTGGAAGACGACTGGGACCAGTTCGAAATCCTGATGGAAAACGCGCTGGTGCGCGTGCCGCAACTGGAGCACGCCGAGGTCAAGAAATTCTACAACGGCCCGGAAAGCTTTACGCCCGACAACAATTTCATCCTCGGTGAAGCGCCGGAACTGAAGAACTTCTTTGTCGGCGCGGGCTTCAACTCGATGGGCATCGCCAGCGCCGGCGGGGCGGGCATGGCTTTGGCCGAATGGATCGTCAACGGCGCGCCGACCATGGATTTGTGGCCGGTCGATATTCGCCGCTTCGCCGGCTTCAACAATAATCCGCGCTGGCTGCACGACCGTATCAAGGAGACGCTCGGCCTGCACTACGCCATGCCGTGGCCGAACCGCGAACTGGATACGGCGCGGCCGTTCCGCCGCTCGCCGCTGTATGACCGGCTGGCCGCCAAGGGGGCCTGCTTCGGCTCCAAGATGGGCTGGGAGCGCGCCAACTGGTTTGCCGGCCCGGACGAAGTTCCGCAGACCGACTATGCGTTCGGCCGGCAGAACTGGCACGACGCGGTGGCGCGCGAGATGAAGGCGACGCGCGAAGGCGTGGCAGTCTTCGACCAGACCTCGTTCGCCAAGCTGTTGATGCAGGGCCGCGACGCCTGCGCCGTGCTGAACCGCATATGTGCTGCTGACATCGATGTCGCCGTCGGCACCTCGGTCTATACCGGCATGCTCAACGAACGCGGCGGCTATGAGAGCGACCTGACCGTCATGCGGTTGGCCGCGCAAAAGTTTTTGATCGTTACCGGCTCGGCGCAGGCGGTCCATGACGCCGACTGGATCGCCAAGAACACGCCCGCCGACGCGCACGCCATCGTCACCGACGTGTCCTCGGCCTATTCGGTGCTGGCGCTGATGGGGCCGAAATCGCGCGCCCTTTTGGGCAAGCTGACCTCGGCCGACCTGTCGAATGCCGGCTTCCCGTTCGGCGCGATCCGCGAGATCGATCTCGGCTACGCCACCGTCTACGCCAACCGCATGACCTATGTTGGGGAACTCGGCTGGGAACTGATCGTGCCGACCGAATTCGCCGTCGGCGTCTATGAGGCTCTGCATGAGGCGGGGGCGGAATTCGGCCTGGTCGACGCCGGCTACTACGCGCTCGACGCGTTGCGCGTTGAAAAGGGCTATCGCGCCTGGAGCCGGGAATTGACGCCGGACATCACGCCGTTCGAAGCGGGCCTCGGATTTGCGGTCGCGCTCGACAAGCCGGGCGGCTTCATCGGCCGCGAGGCGCTGGTGAAGGCCAAGGCGCAGCCCTCGCTGCAAAACCGCATCGTCCAGTTCACCGTCGACGACGCGGCTCCGATGCTGTGGAGCGGCGAACTCATCCTGCGCAACGGCAAGCCGGTGGGCGAGGTACGCTCCGCCGCCTACGGCCACACACTCGGCCGCTCGGTGGCGCTGGGGCTGATCCATAATGCGGAAGGCGTCGACAAGGAATTCCTGGCCGGCGGAAGCTTCGAGATCGATCTCGCCGGCGTGCGCTATGCGGCCACCCCGCATCTGCGCAGCCCGTATGACCCGAAATCGGAAAGGGTAAAGGCCGACGCCATCGAGGTGCGCGCGGCAGCATGACGATGGTAGTGGAATTGCCGTCCGGGTCAAAATTCTGATCCGGGCCCAAATTCTGAACTGGGAGTAAGCGGCCATGTCGGGTTTCGCGCTTGCGCTGGTCCTATCGGCCGCCGGTCTCCATGCGCTGTGGAACGCCTTGATCAAGGCCGCCGCCGACCGTTCGACCGTGCTGTCGGCCGTATCCTCGGTGCATGTCGTCGCCGGGCTGGTGCTGGTCTTGGCCTCACCGGCGCCGACGGTTGAAAGCTGGGCTTTCATCGTTGCCTCGACGCTCCCCACTACGTCTATTACGTCTTCCTGTTCCAATCCTACCGCTTTGGCGATTTCAGCCAGGTCTATCCGATCTCGCGCGGCAGCGCGCCGGTGCTGGTGGCGCTCGGCGCTTATCTTGCCATCGGCGAGAGGCTGTCGGTCACGGCCTGGCTCGGGCTGGCGGGCATTTCGGCCGGCATCGCCATCCTCGCCTTCGCGCGCGGGGCCAACAAGGCAAACCCGAAAGCCGTGATCGCCGCGATGATAACCGGCCTTTTGATCGCCAGCTATTCCATCGTCGACGGCATCGGCGTGCGGCTGGCCGACAGCCCGTTCGGCTATATGGGCTGGTTGTTCCTGCTGGAACTGTCGGTAGTGCTGTTCCTGTTCCACCGCCGTCGCAACGGCGTGCATCGGTTCGGCAGAAAGGCCTTTTACGTCGGGCTGATCGGCGGCGCTTGCGCCGTCACGGCCTATGGGCTGGTGATCTTCGCCAAGACCATTGCCCCGCTTGGCGCGGTTTCGGCGGTGCGCGAATCCAGCGTCATCATGGCCGCGCTCATCGGCGTCGTGACGTTGGCTTTCTCGGCCTGAAGCGCTTTCGCGCATAAATGCGATTTCCGGGATTGCTAGATTGTCGACAATGTGATTGGCTGGCGCCATCCTGAGTGCATGCAGCACGGCCATGACCAAGACCGAGTTCGCCCCGATCGTCGATACGACCCGCCGCGCCGAAATCGTCGGCCGTCTCCGGCACGCCATCTTCACGGGGCAGTTGGAGCCGGGGCAGAAGGTCAACGAACTGCGCATCGCCGAGCAGATGCGCGTCAGCCGCGCGCCCTTGCGCGAGGCGCTGCGGGAACTGATCCAGGAAGGCCTGCTGACCAACATTCCCTATGCCGGCGCCTATGTCATCAATGTCACCGCCAAGGACATCGAGGACGCCTATTCCCTGCACCATGTGATCGAGGATTTCGCCATCGAGCGTGTCTGGCCGCTCCGCGACGCAAGCTTCGAAGCCGAACTCGACCGCCGCCACGACGCCGTCAGGCACGCGACGTTGAACATCGACATCAGCCGGCAGATCGAGACATCGCTACGCCTGCACGGCCTGATCTACGAATGGTGCGACCACTCGCTGCTGCTGGATACGTGGCAACGCCTTGCCGGCCGGCTGCAGATGTATTTCGCGCTGCATCAGCGCGCGCGCGACGAGGTGGTGCCCGACGTGGACATGCACGAGGACTATGTGCGGCTGCTCAAGGGCGACGACATCGCCGCCGCCAAGCGGCACGCGCATGAACATCTCGACTGGAATTTCGATGAACTGCTCACCTATGTCCGTGGGCTGGAAGGAAGCCAAGGCTAAAGCGATGCGTATCAAGACAATCAAGGCATACCGGATGCTGCAGCCCTTCGTGGAGGGGCCATACAAGATGTCCAAGGGGCGGCATGCCGATGCCTTCGACTCCATCATCGTTTCGCTGACGTCTGATGACGGGCTGACGGGCTGGGGCGAGATGGCGCCGCTCGGCACCTTCTATTCGGCGGCGTTCGCGGCCGGCGCGCAGGCTGGCGTCATCGAGATCGCGCCGCATCTGCTTGGCCAGGACCCGCGCGCGCTTTCCCGCATCGGCCGCCTGATGGACACCGTGTTCAAGGGTCACCCCTACATCAAGTCGGCGATCGACATGGCCTGCTGCGATCTGGTCGCGCGCGCCGCCGGCGTGCCGCTGGTCACCCTTCTCGGCGGCCGCGAAAGCGAAACCACCGCCCTCTACAAGGTGGTGACCCACGGTGCCGCCGACGAAATGGGCAAGCGTGCCGCCCGCATCGTTTCCGAGGGTTTTGACCGCATTCAGGTCAAGGTCGGCGGCGACGTGCATGGCGACATCGAGCGCGTCTCGGCGGTGGCGGCCTCGGTGCCGAAAGGCACGGTGATCTTCTGCGACGCCAATGCCGGCTGGACGCCATATCAGGCCAGGCAATTCGCCGATGCGACCCGCGCCATCGACTACACGTTCGAACAGCCCTGCACGACCATCGACGAGTGCATGTCGGTGCGGCGCTCGCTCGACAAGCCGATGGTGCTGGACGAATCCGTGATGTCGCTGGACGATTTGCTCGACATTCACCGCAAGGGGGCCGCCGACGGCGTGACGCTGAAAATCTCGCGGCTGGGCGGCGTGTCGAAGACGCGGCAATTGCGCGATCTCGCCGTCGACCTCGGCCTCATGATCACCGTCGAGGACACCGGCGGCGCCGAGATCGACACCGCCGCGATGGCGCATCTGTCCTTGTCGACGCCGGAGGAGCACCGCCTGCACGCCATCGCCTTCCATGAATGGGTGACGGTAAAGACCGCCTCGAACTGCCCGCCGGTCATCGGCAGCCGCATGGGGCTTCCTGATGGAAACGGCCTCGGCATCGACGTGCTGCCCGACCTGATCGGCAAGCCGTTCCTCGAACTTACCGGCACGCCATGAAAATCCGCAAGATCACCGCCACCCCGATCAATTTGAAGCTGGACGCGCCCTATGTCTGGGCGTTCGGCGAACTGGACGGCTTTTCGCCGACCATCGTCGAAGTCGAGACCGAAGACGGGCTGATCGGCCTTGGCGAAGCGCCGAGCCCGGCGGCTGCCGCCATCATCACCGACGTTCTGGCCCCGCGCCTGATCGGCCGCGACGCCTTCGACATCGCTGGTGCCGAGCATGTCTGCCTGCCGTTCTGGACGGGGGTGCAGAGCATCAATGACGGCACCCGCATCATGGCCTTCGGGGCCATCGAAATGGCGCTCTGGGACCTGCGCGGCAAGGCCTGGAACCAGCCGCTGTACCAGTTGCTGGGCGGGGCGGTGCGCAAGGAAATCCCCTTCACCGACTATTTCTCGCTGCGCGGCGACGGAGAGGTCGTGCGCGGCGAAAAGACGCCGGAAGAGGTCGCGGACTATTGCGTCAAGCTGCACGAAACGCATGGCACCACCTTCTTCGAAGGAAAGTTTTCCACCGAGGACCCGAAGCTGTCGCTGAAAATGGTCGAGCTGATCCGCAAGAAACTCGGCGACGACGTGATGATCCGCATCGATTCCAACCAGGCTTATTCGCTGGCCACCGCGCGCCGATTGGCGCGGCCGCTGGAGGAACTTGGCGTGCGCAACTGGGAGGACCCGGTTGCGCACGTCGAGGCCATGCGCGAGTTGCGCCAGCACTGCTCGATCCCGTTTTCGACCCATAACGCGGATATCGCGCGGGCCATGGAACTCAAGGTTCCGGATGCCATCGTCGGCAACCCGGCGGCGGTTGGCGGCATCGGCCGGCTCGTGCGCTTCGTCGGCGCGTGCGAACATGCCGGCATCGATTTCTGGTGCTACAGCGGCGACAGCGGCGTCGGCAGTTCGGCCTATCTGCATCTGTGCGCGGCGCTGGGCTGGATCCGGGAGCCCAACCAGTCGCTGTTTCGCATGCACCCGGTCGACGTTATCGAAGGCGGACCGTTTTCGCCGAAAAACAATGTCGTGCGCGTGCCGGAGGGACCGGGCCTCGGCGTCACGTTGTCGCGCGACGCGCTGGCATTCTGCCACCGGGACTACATGGAAAACGGACCCTGCAACAAATATCACGACCCGCAAAAGCCGGGCACCTACCGGCGCTTGCCGCTGAACTGAGGAGGATAGGGGCGCGCGACAACACAAGGACGTTAGCGGAAAAACGGGCCGGGAGGCTTGATCGGCAGTGGAGACGCCGTTCATAACAGGATAAACTTTCCAACCAAACGCAGTCACAACACCAAGGGGAGAATCACGCCATGAAAGACTATCGCTTGCTCGACCTGCTCCGGCGTCGCCGGAACCCGCTCGAAAATCACCTGATCGACGGTCTCGTCGCCGGTCGCATCAGCCGCCGCGAATTCGTCCGTCATGGCAGCCTGCTTGGCCTGTCGCTGCCGCTGCTCGGCCAGATCGGCCTTGCCGCCGGCTTCGGCACGATGCCCACCACTGCCCGTGCGGAAGGGGCCGCCGGCGCCACCATCCGCGTCGCCTGCAATGCGCCCAACGGTGCCGTCGATCCGGTGACGGCGCCCGACGTCGGCGGTCTCGTCATGCTGCAGCAGACGGGCGAATTCCTGTGCATGGATGGCCCGGACCTCATCTTGCAGCCGATGCTGGCCGAAAGCTGGTCGCCCAACGACAAGGGCACGGTGTGGACGTTCAAGCTGCGCAAGGGTGTCAAGTTCCACAACGGCGCCGAGATGAAGGCCGAAGACGTGGTGGCGAGCATCGAGCGGCTGGCCGACCCGGCCAACTCCTCCAACGCGCTTTCCGTCTTCACCGGCGTGCTGAGCAAGGGAGCCGTGCGCAAGGTCGACGACCTCACTGTCGAATTCCACCTCGACGCGCCCAACGGCAACTTCCCGTATCTGGTGTCGTCCGACAATTACAACGCCATCATCCTGCCGGCCGACTATGCCGGGGATTTCGAGAAGAATTTCATCGGCACCGGCCCGTTCAAGCTGGAAAAATACACGCAAAAGGTCGGCGCGTCCTTCGTGCGCAACGAAGACTACTGGGGCGAAAAGGCCCTGCCGGCGCGCGTCGAATTCGTGTTCTTCGCCGACATCCAGCCGCAGATCCTGGCGCTGCAGGGCGGGCAGGTCGACGTCATCAACCAGTTGCCGGTGTTGGCCGGCGCTGGCCTGCTGAACGATCCGTCCGTGGTGATCCTCAGCAACAAGTCCTCCACGCATCACCAGATGCACATGCGCAACGACATGGACCCGTTCAAGGACCCGCGCGTGCGCCGCGCCATCGCGCTCAGCATCGACCGCAACAAGCTGACGCAGGGCCTGATGCGCGGCCGCGCGCAGCCGGGCAATGACAGCCCGTTCGCGCCCGTCTACCCCTCGACCGACACCTCGGTCGCCCAGCGCCAGCTGGACCTGATGCAGGCAAAGCAGCTTCTGGAAGCCGCCGGCGTGAAGGAGGGCCAGAAGATCACCCTGACCACGCAGCGCTATCAGGAAATTCCCGAATACGCCCAGCTTGTCCAGAACTTCGTCAAGGAGATCGGCATCGACATGCAACTCGATGTGATGGACTCGGGCACCTATTACGGGGACGCGGTGTTCGGCAAATCCAATTGGCTGGATTCCACCATGGGCATCACCGACTACGGCCATCGCGGGGTGCCGAACGTGTTCCTGTCGGCGCCGCTGAAAAGCGACGGCACCTGGAACGCAGCACACTTCAAGAACGCCGAATACGACACGCTGGCGGCGAGCTATATCGCGGCCCTCGACCTCGAGGCCCAGAAGGCCGACGCCGGCAAGATCGAGCGCCTGTTGCTTGAGGAAACGCCGATGGTCATCGGCTATTTCTTCGACTATCTGTCGGCCACCGCGAAAGGCGTAACCGGCGTCAATCCGACAGCAATGTCGCAAATCTTCCTCGACCGCGCCTCCAAGGCGTGATCGAATGAAGCCTTGAAGCTGCGGCCCGCCGTCCTCGCGACGGCAGGCCGCGACTGTCCATTTTAGGCCGCAACCGGAGGGCCCGGTCATTCTCAGCTTCCTCCTGAGACGCATCTCGCTGTCGCTGGTTACGCTGTTTCTTCTCAGCATCATGGTCTTTTCGGGGGGCCAGGTGCTGCCGGGAAATGTCGGCCGCGCCATCCTCGGCCCCTTCGCCGACCAGCGCGCCGTCGAGACGCTGAACCAGCAGCTTGGCCTCGATCGCCCCTATGTGGTCCAGTATTGGGACTGGATTTCGCATTTCGTGACCGGCGACATGGGCACGTCCTATATTTTCCGCTCGCCGGTCGCGCCCTTCGTGCTCGATGCGCTCGGCAATTCGTTCAAGCTCGCGCTTGTCGCCTTCGTCATGGTGGTGCCGCTCGGCATTCTTGGCGGGGTGGTGGCAGCCCTCAACGTCAACCGCCCCATCGACCGCATCATCAGCCTTGGCGGCCTCTCGGCGACGGTCCTGCCTGAATTCGTCACCGGCATCGTGCTCATCCTGGTCTTCGGCATCTGGCTGAAATGGCTGCCGATCGCGGCGACGTGGCCGGAAGGTGCGGGCTTCTTCACCCAGCTTTACTACCTGATCCTGCCGGCACTGCCGCTGTTTCTGGTGTTGTTTGGCTATATCGCGCGCATGAGCCGGGCCGGCATGATCGAGGCGCTGGATTCCGACTATACGCGAACGGCCGTGCTGAAGGGCCTGCCCTGGCGCACGGTCATCTGGCGTCACGTGCTGCGCAACGCGCTGATGCCGACCATCACCGTGATCGCGACCCAGACCGGCTATCTGATCGGCGGGCTGGTCGTGGTCGAGACGCTGTTTCGCTACCAGGGCATCGGCTCGCTCATTTTCACCGCCGCGCGCGGCAAGGATTTTCCGGTGCTGGAAGCCGGCATCCTGACCATCGGCATCGTCTACGCGGTGGCGACGCTGATCGCCGACCTCACCTATTCGATGCTCAACCCCCGTATCCGGCTGGGAGCCGAGCCATGAGCGCCGCCGAGATCGCTTCGACGCCGGAAGCGGCGCGCAGCCGCGCCAGGGAGACGCTGGCCGCCCTTGGCCGCTCCGGTTCCTTCCTGATTGGCGGCGCGATCGTGCTGTTTTGGGTTGCCTGCGCGCTGTTTGGCGAGCATTTCGCGCCTTATGATCCGCTCGCCAACGACATCATCAATTCGCTGACGCCGCCGACGGCCGAACATTGGTTCGGCACCGACCAGCTTGGCCGCGACGTGTTTTCGCGGGTCATCGTCGGCTCCCGCGACATCCTCACCGTCGCGCCGCTGGCAACGCTGCTGGCCACCATTTTCGGCACGGCGCTCGGGCTGTTGACCGGTTATTTTCGCGGCCTGATCGACGACATCGTCAGCCGTATCCTCGAAGCCTTCATGGCCGTACCGGTGGTCATCACCGCGCTGCTCGCCATCGTCGCGCTCGGCACCTCGAAGGTCACGGTGATCGCGGTCATCGGCCTCAGCTTCTCGCCGATCATCGCGCGCACGGTGCGCTCGGCCGTGCTGTCGGAACGCGAACTCGACTATGTGGCGGCGGCGAAGCTGCGCCGCGAAGGCGCTCTCCACATCATGTTCGTCGAAATCCTGCCCAACGTGCTGCCGCCGATCCTGGTCGAATCGACGGTGCGCCTCGGCTACGCCATCTTCGCGGTGGCGACGCTGAGCTTCATGGGTTTCGGCATCCAGCCACCGTCGCCCGACTGGGGCCTCAGCGTTTCCAGCAATTACGGCATGATCGGCGGCGGTTTCTGGTGGACAGTCCTGTTCGACGCGCTGGCCATCGCGACGCTGGTGGTCGGCGTCAACCTGATGGCCGATGGCGTGCAGGGGGCGCTGGATGACTGACGCTCTATCGGTCGAAAACATCAAGGTCGCCTATCGTTCCGGCGGGCGCGACCGCGCCGTGCTGCGCGACGTCAGCTTTCGCATCGGCCGCGGCGAGGCCTATGGGCTGGTCGGCGAGTCCGGTTGCGGCAAATCGACGATGGCGCTCGCCGCCGTGGCCTACCTGCCGCGCGCCGGCCACGTCACGGCGGGCACCATCGCCATTGACGGCATCGACGTCACGCGGCTCGACCGTGAGGCGTTGCGGCAGTTGCGCGCCAAGCGCGTCTCCATGGTCTATCAGGAACCCGGCAAGGCGCTGAACCCGACATTGCGGATCGGCCGCCAGGTCACCGAGATCTTCGAGATGAATGGCGCTTCCGCCGCCGAGGCGCAAAAACGCTCGATCGAAATTCTCGAGCGTGTGCGCATTTCCGATCCCGAAAACGTCGTCCAGCGCTATCCGCACCAGCTTTCGGGCGGCATGCAGCAGCGCGTCGCCATCGCCATGGCGCTCGCCAAGGACCCGGCGCTGCTGATCCTCGATGAGCCGACGACGGGGCTGGACGCGACGGTGGAAGCCGAAGTCCTCGACCTGATCGGCGAACTTCGGCGCGAGTTTTCCACCTCGATCCTGTTCATCAGCCACAATCTCGCCGTCGTCGCCAAGATGTGCGACCGCGTCGGCGTGCTTTATGCCGGCATGCTGGTGGAGGAGGGGCCGACGCAACAGCTTTTCACCGCGCCGCGCCACCCCTATACCGTGGCGCTGCTGCGCTGCCTGCCGCGCGCCGGCCAGCGCAAGGATCAAAGCCGGCTCGACACGATCCCCGGAACGCTGCCGTCGCCCGGCGCGACGATTGCCGGCTGTCCCTTCGCCGACCGCTGCGCGCTGGCCGACGACCGCTGCCGCCGCGAACTGCCGCCCCTGCACGATATTGGCGGGCGGTTCTCGCGCTGCCATTATCACGAGCGGGCGCAGGACCTGCCGCGCCAGACTCCCGCGCAGGTCAAGTATCGGGCACCGGCACCAGAGGCGGTGCCGGTGCCGGTGCTGCAGGTGCGCGACCTCAACAAGACCTTCGCCTCCGGCGACCATGGCCTTCGCGCCGTGGCCGGCGTCTCGCTTGAGATCGCGGCTGGCGAGACGCTGGGGCTGGTCGGCGAATCCGGCAGCGGCAAGACGACGTTCGCGCGCCTGCTGCTCGGCCTTTTGCCGCCGGATGCCGATGGTGCGATCCTGCTCGACGCCAAGCCGCTGCCGCCGACCATCGACGAGCGCTCGGGCGATCAGGTCAAGGCGATGCAGATCGTCTTCCAGAACCCGGACTCCGCGCTCAACCGTTCGCACACGGTGCGCCATGTCATCGGCCGCGCGCTGAAGCGGCTCGGCGGCCTGAGCGGCGACGCGCTCAACACGCGCCTACTCGACCTGATGCGTTCGGCACAGCTCCCCGAACGGTATCTGGCGTCAAAACCGCGCCAGCTTTCGGGCGGCCTGAAACAGCGTGTCGCCATTGCCCGCGCCTTTGCCGGCGAACCGCGCCTCGTCGTTTGCGACGAGCCGACGTCGGCGCTCGACGTGTCGGTTCAGGCGGCGATCCTCAACCTTTTGGCCGACCTGCAGGCCGAACGGCGCGTCAGCTACCTGTTCATTTCCCACGACCTCGGCGTCGTGCGCTATCTCTCCGACAAGATCGCGGTGCTGTATCTCGGCCGCATCATGGAAGTGGGGCCGGCTGAACGTGTTTTCCAAGGCCCGCACCATCCCTATACCGAAGCGCTGCTGTCGGCGGTGCCGAAACTGGAAGGCGCGCCCGCCGCCCGCATTCGCCTGGAAGGCGATATCCCCAGCGCCCGCAACCCGCCGGGCGGCTGTGTCTTCCACACGCGCTGCCCGCGCAAGATCGGGCGCATCTGCGAGGACAAGGAGCCGCCCCTGGCCGAAGCCGAGCCCGGCCATGCGCTGCGCTGCCACATCCCCATCGACGAACTGGCGCAGCTTCAGGGCAAGCTACACAAGGAGACGGTCGGCTCCTAAAGCAAGTCGCGATCTTTCAGATTCGCTTGCCGTCCTTTAGTTTTCTCGCATGTCTTTACCCCGAAACCGGTGCCCACTTTCGGGAGACATGCTCTAAGCCAAACGGTGACGCAGCAACGAAAAGTCACTGCTTTGGGGGCAAGACATCAGCCGGGTTGGTGCAGCGGCACTGTGACGCCGGTCTTGATCCGATCCATCACGACAAGGGTGCGGCTCGACCCGGTCCAGAAGCCGTTCGGCTTGAACGGAGCTTTCTGGACATGAGGCGCGCAATGGGGCTGCGTTATTCGACCGGCATGCGCTCCCGCCCCGGTGGGGCCGCGACCCGGATCAGGGCGAGGCTGGCCAACAGCGCCGCAGAGATGACGGTGAACATCGCCAGCGCGCCGTAGCCGCCAAGCAGCGGCAGCAGCACGATCGGCACCAGCGCCGACACCATCCGGCCCAATCCCCAGGCTCCGGCAGTCGCGGAGGCCCGCAGATGCGTCGGCAACAACTCGGCTGCATAGAGCCCGAGCACGACACTGTAGACGGCGCTGGCGAGATTGAACGCCACGCCGGCGGCGATCAGCGGCAGCAGGGCGGTGCCGGTTGCGAAGCCGAGGCCCGTCACCATCATCGTGGCGGCACAGGCAAGGAGCATCCGTCGCCGCGGAATCTTGTCGATGAAGGACGCTGCCGCCGAAATCCCGAGCGCCGGCCCGAACATCGTCAGCCCCGCGACCAGCAGGGAATCGCTGACGTGAAATCCCTTGTGCACCATCACGGCCGCGCTCAGCAGCGGAAAGCCGATCGTTGCCCACGGTCCGAGCATGTAGAGCCCGCAGAGCAGCGCTGTGCGGCGCAGGTTGGTGCGATCGTTAGCCAGCGCGCGAAAGCCGCTCGTCCGGGCGCGCTCGAGCGCGGGCAACTCGCGGGTCGGCGCAGATATCATTCCAGCCGACGCCTCGAAACGCCGGCAAGCTTCCTCGGCCATCATGGTGCGGCCAACCGATGCCAGCCAGCGCGGCGATTCCGGCACCAGGAAGAAGAAGGCCGCCGTCAGCGCCGAGCACGCGCTGCCGAAGATCAGGGCCCAGCGCCATCCCTCGATTCCGAAGGGTGCAATCGGGGTCAGCCAGCGGACCATCAGGATGATGACCGGTGCCCCCAGAAAGGCCAGGGCCGCGCACAGCATCATCAGCATGCCCCGGCGTCTGGGCGGCAGCAGGTCCGAAAGATAGGCGGCGGTCAACGGGGGATAACCGCCCAGCGCCAGGCCGGAAACGAAGCGGAAAATGGTCATGGCGGCCATGTCGCGGCTCGCCGCGACAGCCAGCGAACTCACCGTCAACAGAACCAACGCCGATTGCAGCGCGATCCTGCGGCCATGGCGGTCGGCGATCCAACCGAACACCGGCGCGCCGATCGCACCGCCGGCGAAGACGGACGCAAGCAATAACGCCAGTTCGCCACGCGAGGCATGGTACGGGGCTGCGGAGAAAATTCCGGAGAATGCATTGCCCAACGCCACCTCGGCGATATCGGCAAACAGCCCGAATGCGGCCAGCGCGAGCAACGCGACATGCAGCGGGGTCACGGGCAGGCGATCCAGCCGCTGGGCGATGGTCAGATTGTCCGCCATGCCATCCCCCTTCGTGGCCGAGACTTGCTGGAAATCGGAGCCAGGCCGCCCAAGCTATGTGATCGGCAACGAATGTGTCGAGTGCCCACCGCCATGGAAGGTAGCATGAGAACAAAGCGCCGGAAGTGCAGGCGCGATTATTTATTCACATACTTCTCGGGTTTGAGTAATATGTGAATAAAGGGAAGAGATATGGATGAGCTTTGCCGGGATGCTTGACGACATGTTCGAAAAATTGGCCCGCTCGCTGCCGTTGACGGCTCTGTTTGCCCTGTTGCTTGGCTGCACCCAGGCATTTGCCGGGCCTGCCGTGACGGTGAAGCCATTGCGCAGTCCGCCGGGAAAAATCGTCTATCCGCGGCTCGTTGCGGGAGCCAGCGCGGATGTGCGCCGAGCGGCAAACGGGATGCTCGCCGGCCGTGAGAAAGCCGACCGCCAACAGCGCTTCGATTGTCTCGACGCCGTTCGGCAAGCGGGCCAGTCACCGGTCCGTGAAAGTTTCGAGGAGACGGTCCGGGCGAGCTATGTGTCGGCGCGCTATCTTTCGGTCGACGTGCGGCGAAGCTATTTCTGCGCCACCGCCTATCCGACCGAAGATGCCGCCGATCCGCTCACCATCGATCTTGCGGACGGCAAGGCGCTCGACTGGAAGAGGCTCTTCAAGCCGGGCTTCCTGCCGCAGGAGGGAGAGGCCGGCCTGTCGGCGCTGGCCCGCCTTTATCAGACGCGTTACGCCGCCTCCGGCGAGCAGCAGGCGTGCAAGGATGTCGTCTCCGGCCAGGATCCGTTCGCGGAAGGCGCAATCCTCTGGCTCGACGCCGCCAAGGGTGGGCTCGTCGCACAGCCGAACTTTCCGCATGTGATAGCGGCCTGCGCCAAGCCGATCACGCTGGGCTCGAAGGACCTTGCGTCCTATGCCGCCCCGTACTTTTTGCACGACCTTGCGGCGGTGCAGGCCAAATAGGCATGCACCGCCTTAACGGAGGCGGTCGCTGACGACCTCAGGGGTTGAGATACGCCAACACCTCGTTACCGCCGCGATAGATCATCTCCAGCGCGACATAGAGGATGATCGCGAGACCGAGATAGGCGATCCAGCGGAAGCGCTGCAGCAGGCGGGCGATGTAGGTCGCCGCCAGGCCCATCATCGCGATGGACAGGATCAGGCCGAAGATCATGATCGTCAAATGGTCGCGGGCCGCGCCCGCCACGGCGAGCACGTTATCGAGCGACATCGACACGTCGGCGACGACGATCAGCCATGCCGCCTGGGCGAACGTCTTGCGCGGAGCGCCACCGTCGACGCCGCTCTCGCGGCCCTCGATGGCATCGACTTGTTCCTGGCTATGACCGGCGCGCAATTCGGACCACATTTTCCAGCAGACCCACAAAAGCAGGACGCCGCCGACGAGCAGCAGGCCGACGATTTGCAGGAGTTGCGTGGTTATGGCGGCAAAGCCGATGCGCAGCACTGTGGCCGCGATGATGCCGATGAGAATGGCCTTGTTGCGCTGGTCTTTCGGCAGACCTGCGGCGGCAAGGCCGATGACGATAGCGTTGTCGCCGGCCAGGACCAGGTCGATGAAAATGACTTGAAGAAGGGCGGAAAGGGCTTCCGGGGTAAAAAGTTCGCTCATGTGGGACCCGTTGTTCGTTGGGGCGCCCGAATGTGTGGATCGACCGGGCAAAGCGGCGGCGGCACTTTCGTGTCGGAGCCGGTTGCGCTGCAAAAGCTACGGTCGATGAAATTCCACGAACACCAGGCCACCTGTTTTGATATCCAGTCCGACATCACGGTTCATGGGAACCGCCAGAGGGGCCCGGCCTGGTGCGGCTCGTCTAGCCGAACGGGCCCGGAAATTCAAGGGGGCCGTGGACCAGCCTCGAACGGGCGCTGCCGGCGTCGTCGTTTCGCGCGCGAAAAAATCGTCCGGCGGGGATGCTTTTCGGGCACGGCGCTCTTGAAAGTCGATTGCGCCGCGCCCAAATCCCATGCGCGGGCCGGGCCCCTCTGACTGTCGCCTCCGGGCGATCGTGATGTCGGACCGCGTGAAAGGGCCCGTTCCATGGTATTGAAGAACATCAATCCGGTTCGAGTGGGCTCATGTCCAATATCGTTTCGGAGGTCCGCATGACATCTTCCATCCTGGGTCTGGTTTGCCCTTCCTGCCGCGTCGCTCTGGTCATGAGCGAGCGTCAGGGCATCGAGATCGACTATTGCCCGCAATGCCGGGGCGTCTGGCTCGATCGCGGCGAACTCGACAAGATCATCGAGCGCGCCGGCAAGGAAGCCGCGCCTCAGCCGCAGCCACAGCCGCAGCCTTACGCGCAGCCGCAGCAGTATGCACCTCAGCCGGGGCGCGGCCATGATGATGACGATTATGCCCGCTCCAAGGGCCATCGCTATCCCAAGCGCAGAAAATCGTTCCTCGAAGAATTGTTCGACTGACCGCGCACACCCGCGAGACAGGCCATGCGCCTCTCTCGCGCCAAGACCGCTCTAGCAGCCAACACAGCATTCCCAACACGGGATTCATTGAGGAACCGCCGATGTCGACTTCGCCTACCGTCCGATTTGCAGCGCTGTTTTCGGCCCTGTTCCTGGCATTTTCCATGACTGCGATGGATCACGCCGAGGCGCGGCGCGGCGGCAGCTTCGGCAGCCGGGGCGCGCGTACCTTCCAGTCAGCGCCGTCCACGCGGACGGCACCGGCACAGACCGCGCCGGTCGAACGTTCGATGACGCCCAGTACCGGAAACAACACGGCCTCCCGCCAGCAGCCGATGGGCGCGCAGCGTCCGGGCCTGATGAACGGGCTCGGCGGATCGATGATGCGCGGCCTGCTGCTTGGCGGCCTGCTCGGCGTCCTTTTGGGGCAGGGTTTTGGCGGCCTTGCCGGCATGTTCGGTTTTCTCATCCAGATGCTGCTGATCGGCGGCGCGATCATGCTCGCCATTCGCTTTTTCCGCTCGCAATCGGCGCGTACGCCGGCGATGGCCGGGGCCGGTCTTTCCGGCGGCGCGGCGGGTTTCGGGCGCGGCGACCAGCGCGAAGCGGCCAATGCGTCGTCCTTCGGGATTCCGGGCATCGGCTCGGGCTCCGGATCTGGCCGCGCGCCTGAGGCTGTCGCTTCCGAGGACATCGCCTTGACCGAGGACGACCTGGAAACCTTCCAGCAGATGCTGACGCAGGTTCAGGAAGCGTACGGGCGCGAAGATCATGGTGCGCTGCGCCGCCTGGTGACGCCCGAAATGGTTTCCTTCCTGTCGGAAGAACTGGCCGACAACGCCCAGAATGGCGTCCGCAACGATGTTTCGGAGGTCCATCTGTTGCAGGCTGACATTGCCGAAAGCTGGCGCCAGGGCGACAGCGACTACGCGACGGCCGCGTTGCAGTACTCCTCGCTCGACGTGACCCGCGACCGCACTACCGGCAAGGTCGTCGATGGCGATGCCGACCAGCCGACGGAAACCACCGAACTGTGGACGTTCACCCGCCAGAACGGCGCGGAATGGAAGCTTTCCGCTATCCAACAGGCTTGATGCTCTCCACGTGATGGGGTTGGCCGGTGCCTGCTGTGGCGCCGGCCACGCCTGCCCGACAAGGGCGGGGACAGGCTTGCATATCCCGGCCGGCCTTCTTGACGGCCCGACATGCGACGGCTACCTCTATTTCCATGGAACTCGAAAAAGCAACCTCCCAGCTTGAGGCGCTCGGCAATTCGACGCGGCTTCAGCTTTATCGCATTCTGGTGCGCGCCGGCGATGACGGTCTTGCCGTGGGGAGTGTCCAGGAGAGGCTGGGCGTTCCGGCTTCGACCCTGTCGCACCACCTCAAGCGGCTTGTCGACACGGGTCTGGTGACGCAGGAGCGCCAGGCGACCACCCTGATCTGTCGTGCCAATTACCCCGGCATGAATGCGCTGATCGGGTATCTCGCGGACGAATGCTGTGCCGACGCAAAATGCGCGCCGGCCGTTCGGCAGGCGGTCGCGTGACCGTCGTGCCGATGACCGACGCCACCTGTTGCCGGAGTGCCGCGTGACATCCACGGCGCTTGATGACGAGGCGCGAAAGCGCGATGCCGGAGCGGGGGCAGGGGTCGGGCGGCTGATCACCGCCCTCGGTATCGCCCAGATCTGTTCCTGGGGAACGCTCTACTATTCCTTCGCGCTGATGGCCGAGGCGATGCGCACCGATCTCGGCTGGTCGAAGACCGAGATTTACGGTGCCGCGACACTTGGCCTGACGCTCGCGGGTCTCGCCGCCTATCCGGTCGGCGCCGCCATCGACCGTGGGCAAGGCCGCATCGTCATGAGCCTCGCATCGGTGGGCGCGGGCCTTCTGCTCTTCGCCTGGTCGCAGGTGTCGAATGTCTTCGTCTTCTACGCCATCTTCGCCGGGATCGGCTGCCTGCAGGCCGCGACCTTCTACGAGCCGGCTTTCGCGGTGATCGCAAGACGCGTCGGTTCGGGAAACGCGCGACGCGGCATCACGACCCTGACGCTGTGGGGCGGGTTCGCCAGCACCGTCTTCATCCCGCTCATCCAGTTCCTCATCGACGGGATCGGCTGGCGCGGTGCGCTCATGGTTCTCGGCGGCATCAACATCGTCGTCTGCGGCGGGCTCTATTTTCTGGCGATCGATCCCGCCAAGGATTTTGCGGTCCCAGTGCGTCAGCCGCACGAAGCGCCACCCCTGGCTGGCCGCAAGGCGGTCGCCTGGGCCATGCGTCGTCCGGTCTTCTGGGCGCTCATGGTCGCGCTTGTCGGCTATGAAGTCGCCTTCGCCTCGCTGACGTTTCACTTCTATCCGCTGCTGCTCGAACGCGGCCTCGATACCGCCGGTGTCGTCACCGTGCTGGCGGTGATCGGACCCGCGCAGGTGGCGGGGCGCATCCTGATCATGATGTTCGCTCCCAACGCTCCGATCCGCAGGGTCGGTTCCATGATCGTCATCGCATTTCCGCTTGCCGTCCTCGGCTTCGCCTTGGCTCCGCCGAACGTGGCGATCATCGCGGTGATTGCGGCCTTTTACGGCGGGGCCAACGGCATGATCACCATCGTGCGCGGCCTCATGGTACCGGAAATGATCAGCAGGGATGCCTATGGAGCGATCAACGGCGCGCTGGTCGCCCCCATGAACATTACGCTGGCGGTTTCCCCCTTGGCCGCCGCCTGGCTATGGTCGGCGACCGGCAGCTACGATACCGTCCTCATCGCAGTCGGCGTGGGCGCATGCGTGTTGTGCCTGGGTTTCTGGACCGCGGCCGCCTTGAGTTATCGGAATGTGCGGAGCTAGGGCCGGAGACCTTCCGCTCCTGCTCATCCAACAAGAGAAATTGCAGAGCGGGCAAGGCGTCACGAAGCGACGCCCTGCAAATTTGCCCGCCTGCCACACCGCAAGGCGCGAACAGGCGGGCCATTTTATCCGTCGCGGTCAGGCTTCGCCCATGCCTTCGGCGGGCTTCGGAGCGCTGCCGGCGCGGACCTTGTCCTCGATCCGCTTGCCGGTAGCGGCGTCGACGTTCTTCCAGTACTGGAAGGCGCGGCTTAGCACCGGTTCGCGCACGCCGCCCAACAAGGCGCCGGCGACCTGATCGACGAACTGCGCGCGCTGCGCGTCGTTCCAGACTTCACGCACCAACTTGCCGGGCTGGCTGAAATCATCGTCCTCTGCATGCAGCGTGTAGGCGCTGCGCGTCATCTCACCATCGGTTTCCCAGCCATCCTCCACCGGGCCGGTCTGGTCGGCCCAAGGGCGGCCACCACTGTTGGTCGCGTAGACCGGCGCGTTACCGGTGTGATCGAAGGCCATCTGACCGTCGATCATGTAGGTGTTGACCGGCACTTTCGGGCGGTTGACCGGCAGTTGGTGGAAGTTGGTGCCTATGCGGTTGCGCTGCGCGTCGTTATAGGCGAAGGCGCGGCCGAGCAGCATCTTGTCCGGCGACAGGCCGATGCCCGGAACCGTGTTGCCCGGCGAGAACGCAGCCTGCTCGATCTGGGCGAAGAAGTTTTCCGGGTTGCGGTTCAGCGTCATGGTGCCGACCTTGATCAGCGGGTAGTCGGCATGCGGCCACACCTTGGTCAGGTCGAACGGGTTGAAGCGGTATTCCTTGGCGTCGGCATAGGGCATGATCTGGACCGACAGCGTCCAGTTCGGATGCTCGCCGCGTGCGATGGCGTCGAACAGGTCGCGGCGGTGGAAATCGGTATCGCTGCCGGCCATGTCGGCCGCTTCAGCGTTGTTGAAGAACGCCATGCCCTGCGTGGTATGGAAGTGGTATTTTACCCAGAACTTCTCGCCCTTGGCGTTGATCCACATATAAGTGTGCGAACCGTAGCCGTTCATGTGGCGCCACGTGCGCGGCAGGCCGCGTTCGCCCATCAGATAGGTGACCTGGTGCGCGGTTTCCGGGTTGTTGGTCCAGAAATCCCACTGCATGTGGTTGTCGCGCAGGCCGGAATCGGGAAGGCGCTTCTGGCTGCGGATGAAGTGCGGGAACTTCATCGGGTCACGCACGAAGAACACCGGCGTGTTGTTGCCGACGAGATCGTAATTGCCTTCGTCGGTGTAGAACTTCAGCGAGAAGCCGCGCACGTCGCGCCATGTGTCGGGGCTGCCGTTTTCACCGGCGACCGTCGAGAAGCGGGCGAGCATGTCGGTGCTGGCCCCCTTCTGGAACAGGGCTGCCTTGGTGAAGGCGGAAACGTCCTCGCTGACGGTCAGCACGCCGAACGCGCCCGCACCCTTGGCGTGCGGCTGGCGCTCCGGAACTTTTTCGCGATTGAAATGCGCCATCTGCTCGAGGAAATGCACATCGTGCAGCAGGATCGGGCCGTTGGCTCCCAGCGTCAGCGAATTGCGGTCGCTGGGTGCCGGAGCGCCTGTGCTCATGGTGGATCCGGTGCCTGGCTTCTGGTCCGTCATGTCGTCATTCCTTTCCGGGCCGTTTCCGGCTCGTTTGCAAAAAATCTTCGATCTGTGTGGGCGTGGGTTCGCGCCTGTCTCGGCGTCAATTGGACCGATAAAGGACGCGGAACCGCGGCGGTACGGGTTGCCCCATGCCCTGGCCGGGGACGGGCAGGACGGAGATGACCTGCCCGGCATCGATGCCGCTTTCCGCAAGCGCGGCATTGAGGGCCAGGACTGTATCGTCCGTATAAAGTTCACGAACGCCACCGGGCGAATTTGTGGTTTTATTTTCAACGATCATCAGAATACTCCTAACGAATTTCCAGGGGGGTGCCGCCGCGGCCCGTGCACCAATCAGTTGGCGTTCGGCGCTCATGCGACGGCTCTAGGGCCGATTGCCGAAGGGTCATCGGTCTAGTGTCTGTCCCAGTGTACTCGACCTTGACGATCAGGTCCAATAAGATTACCAGCCAAAGTCGATAAGGAAAACTGATTGAAATGATCTCGCTGAAACAGTTGAAATATTTCGATGCGGTAGCCCGCTGCGGGCATTTCGGCAAGGCCGCGGAGCAGTGCTCGGTGACCCAGCCTGCGCTCTCGATGCAGATCCAGGAGTTGGAGAAGTTTCTGGAAGTCCAGCTCTTTGAACGAGGGCGTGGGTCGGTCATGCTGACGAACAGCGGCAGGAGCGTAGCACTTCGCGCCGCGCGGATTCTTTCCGATGCGCGCGACATTGTCGATGTCGCACGCCAGAACGGCAAATCATTGTCCGGGCCGCTGGGATTGGGGGTCATCCCGTCGGTTGCGCCCTACATCCTTCCCGGATTGTTGCCTCTGGTTCGGGAAACCTATCCCGATCTCGACCTGCGCCTGCGCGAGACCCAGACCCAGTTCCTGCTGCGCGAACTGCTGGATGGGAGCCTCGACCTTCTTTTGCTGGCGCTGCCGGTCGACGACCCGGCCATCGAAACGCTTCGCCTTTTCGACGACCGCTTCCTGTTGGCCATGTCGCGATCGAAGCAGATATCGAACCGTGTGCGGGCGACCCCCGATATGGTCGAAAGCGACAAGCTGCTGCTGCTGGAGGAGGGCCATTGCTTCCGGGACCAGGCCCTGACGTTTTGCGGCCTGCGGCAGGTCGAAAACGCGGCCACGTTCGGCGTGTCGAGCCTGTCGACGCTTCTGGAGATGGTAGCCAACGGCTTCGGAATGACGCTGATTCCGGAGATCAGCGTGGGAGTGGAGACCAACCGGCAGGCCATCCGTCTGATGCGGTTCGAGGATCCCGAACCGAAGCGGGTCATCGGGCTTGCCTGGCGAAAGCGTTCTCCCCGCAGGGATGATTTTGAAAAACTGGGAGAAATCATCACGGCCACCAACGAGCATGCGCGGGCAACGAGGCCAAGCATCTGATCGTGGCGATGGCGCCGCGCGGCTGCTCCGTGGCCGCAAAGGGTGGAGGCTCCCTTAATCGGCTACCACGGCAACGAGAAGGTCTTGACGTTGGTGAAGCTTTTCATGGCCTCGATGACGCCTTCCTTGTAGCCGTTGCCTGAGTCCTTGATGCCGCCGAAGGGGGACATTTCGATGCGGTAGCCGGGGACTTCCCAGATGTTGACCGTGCCGACTTTCAGGCCGGCAATGTATTTCTGCATGCGGCGGTAGTCGTTGGTGCAAACGCCCGACGACAGGCCGAAGGCGGTGGAGTTCGACAGCTTGATCAACTCGTCGTCATTGTCCGGCGCACGCACGATCGGGATGATCGGCCCGAACGTTTCCTCCATGACAAGCTCGGACGAATGCGGCA
>NZ_JBTMXA010000017.1:0-71032 GCF_054489545.1 Mesorhizobium sp. A556 | reverse complement strand
CTATTCTTGATCCGGTGCGCCAGTTCGGCGGCCAGAACATTCCGATGACGATCGAACAGCGTCTCCTTGGTGGCATCCTCGAACACGAGGAGAAGCTGCGCGCCGTGATTGCCCCGCACCTGTATTTTGCGTGCGTACAGTTTGAAGATGCGATGCCCGAGCAGAGGAAATTCGTCCTCAAGCAGGAAGTCGTCGAACGGTCGGTCATCTGGAACGACGTGGTCGAGCAGTGCATGTAGCCTGATAGGCGGGCGAGCCGTACCAGGCGCGGGCAGCTTGAAAGTCCGGGAACGCGATCACGATCAGGTCATCTGGAAAGGTGCCTTCCAGTTCTTCTTTGCCAAGCGGTGCCGCAGATCTACTGGAGCAGAGCGTAGCAGTCCATATTCTTCTGCTTGAGGACGCCGCAAGCGCCCCACGCTTCGGACTTGGCGTCGAAACCGGAATATCGGGCGCGAAAATATACTTTGCCGTCCATTGTAAAGCTCTCGGTAAAGGCCGAGGCGTCGGCAAGCAGTCGCGGCGCCTTGCGAGCCGCCCGTGAAAGAACTTCGCGTGCGGCCTCCTGGTCTGGCATAGACCCTATCTGGATGACCCATTCATTGTCGCGCGTCGAAGCGGTGCTCACCAAATCGATATCGTCAGGCGAGTCCACTCGTGCGACGCTGCTCGCGTCCCCGATTGCTTCAATGGTAGCAACCTGTTCCGGCTCGATTTCACGCGCCGGTTTGTAGGTGGGGAGCGGGATACGGCCGGCTGGGACCAATGAGGCAATGAGAGCGTTATCGCCGCCGCGATCGATATGGAAACGATCGCGCCCGCTGGAAGCTTTCGGCAGATAACGGCTGATGAGGCGCCTCATATGGGCATCGCGGCTCCTGCCGGTGCGGCCGCCCATCACCACGGCAACAAGGCTGCGGCCACGTATTTCGACCGACGAGACGAGATTGAAGCCTGATGCGCGGGTGTAGCCGGTCTTGATCCCGTCGACGCCTTTGACCCGGCCGAGCAGCCTGTTGTGGTTGCCGAATCGCCGGCCCCTGTACTTGAAAGATTTAGTGGTGAAATAGCCATAGTAGCGAGGGTGATGATCTCGCAACGCCATACCGAGACGGGCCATGTCGCGCGCGGTCGTCTTTTGCGCCTTGTCGGGTAATCCGTTGGCGTTCCTGAAAGTGGTCGAATTCATCCCCAGCTGGCGCGCCTTTTCCGTCATCATGCGCGCAAAGCCGGCCTCCGAACCGCCAAGGAACTCGCCGATAGCAGTCGCGGCATCATTCGCGGATTTCGTTACAAGGGCCAGGATGACCTGCTCCACCGTAATGGTCTGGCCAGGCCTCAGCCCCAGTTTCGACGGAACCTCGTTGGCTGCGTTGCGCGACACCGGTATCTTCGTGCCCTTTGTTATCTGGCCGCTCTCGAGCGCGTCGAAGATAAGATAGAGCGTCATCATCTTGGTGAGAGAAGCCGGATAGCGCGGCGCGTCCGCATGGTTTTTATAAAGCGTCTTGCCGGTCTTCGCATCAATGACAATACCGGCATATCTGGGATTTGCTTCTACCGTCGAAGCGGCCCCGACGCACAACACCGCCGTAACCAGAAGCCCCAGAATGGCTTTTGACAATGACGCCGGCAGCCCGGCAAACTTCTTCAATGACTGATGCACCCGCCCGCCCGTCGCCGCTCTTCGTGAACTGGAGCCGAACGAGCCGGCCGCGAGGGTGTGAAACTAGGCAGCCACCGTTACGAATTGCTTAAGGCATTCCTAACGCAAGCGATCAAATTGTCTCGTCCGATCCCTGAATCTCTGGAGAGCGTCCCGGCTTTTGATCGGCGAGGGAATCCGACTTCACCCAAATGGCAAACTCGCCGTCCGAAACGCCATTCTCCTCGCTGCAGTCGTTGCGCCCTGCTTGAACGAAGGATGACTGTTCTTCATAGCAGCCGGCGTTTGAATAGCCTGACACCCGTGACCATCCTTTGCTCGTCTCATAGACAACGACCGTCTCGCGGAAGAATAACCTACCGATAATGCCGCATTCCATCGACGGGCAACTGCGCCGCTTCGCATTATCGACCGCAACCCACATGCGGCTTTCCGCTTGCACGGGTTGGATAAAGGTCACCGAAGCCGACAGCATCGCGATCAGAACCAGCATAGCCTTCCCCGCGCCTGATAAACCCCTTGCCCCACGCCGACACGTCGTGGACCACGCCGCTCCAATGTGCGTGTCGATCGCGGAAAAGCACGTTGTGACGAGGGTGGATACCGGCAATAGAAAAAATCTCATGCTTACACTCCGTCAATCTTCATACCGCTATGTGAGCACTGAGCCATATTCGGTCGACCATAATCGTCGATCTATTTAGGAGTCGAGAATGAATTCCCTGTGAGCTGCTCAGATCCGATGCAAACCCCTGAGCTTTCGTCAACCCGCCAGGGTGTCAGCCATACCGGATACCGCATGCGCGCCATCTTTTATTGCGGCTTCATCACCGCGCTGCTTTTAACAACGCCGATTGGCCTCAGAGCCGAGGCCAGTGCGCTTCCTCTTCCCCGTTTTGTCTCGTTGAAAGGTTCGCCCGCCAATCTTGGTATCGGGCCAAGTGTTCAATACGAAATCGAATGGACCTTCGTTCGTCCGGGCATACCGCTCGAGATCTACCAGGAATATGGCAATTGGCGTCGCGTGCGGGATTGGGAAGGAACCAGTGGATGGATCTACGGCCCGCTCCTATCCGGGCGCAGGACGACGGTAACAGCCCCTTGGGACAGGAACAATATCGCGCTGCGCAAAAATCCCACAGCCGACGGCCCCGTCACGGCCTGGCTCGAACCTGAAATTCCTGTCGAACTGGTTCGCTGCGACGGGCAATGGTGCAGGATCGCAGTCGATACAATGGCTGGCTTCGTCAAACAGACACGCTTGTGGGGTGCTTATCCCGGCGAAGTTCTGTGATCAGCAATCGACCCTTCAGAAGTCGGACAGCTCCCTTCTTGGGAAGTCGGTTGCAGCCCCGGTCGACAAGCGTTTCAGGGCTGGCGGTACTGTTATCGCCGGACGGATTCTCGTCGCCAATTTGGCATCGATATCGGTGGCAGCGTCATTGATCCGCGGCGGACTGAAGGTCGCGGATTTTGGTGATCGTCGCAAGACGATGCTGGAAGACATAGCCGTTCTGACGGCCGGCCAGATGATCTCGGAAGATCTCGGCATCAAGATGACCGGCCCAACTGCCGACATCACGGCCGGAATCTCGATCGTGTTGAAGGCCCTCGAAGCGCCGATCCGGCAAATTGTGGAAAATGCTGGCGTGGAAGGTTCGATCGTCGTGGGAAAGCTCACGGAGAGCAAGGACCGCGCTCAGGGCTTCGATGCACAGACGAAAACCTATGTCGACATGATCAAGGCCGGCATCGTCGATCCGGCGAAGGTCGTACGAGCTGCCTTGCAGGCTGCCGGCTCTATCGCCACACTCCTGATCACTGCGGAAGCGATGATCGCCGACATTCCTGCAAAGGATTCCGCCGCGTCGGCGGCCAACGGCGGCATGGGTTACTGAGCAGCGTCCGAACCATCCCGGCCACCAATGACGGGTTACTGGACGAGCGCCGCTGGAGCGTTTGCCCTGATGCGTGGCCATCAGTCAAAGCAAAGAGCCTTACGAAGGATTACGTTCGTTCAGTAAACGAATATTCTGCCTGAGACACCCGCCTCGCGCATCCCGTTCTCGTCGAGCGGATACAACGATACGGAGCTTCCGGGGTGCTACTTGGTCCGACGCCTCGTCGTCGCCGAACATGCCGAGGTCCGCCACCTCGATAAGTGATACAACCTTAGCGGGCTGAACGCCGCAGCCTTTGCAGGCAGAGAGGCTCGATCTATTATAGCCGCAAGCAACTCGGATGTGGGCCATGGCTTCAGAACAGCGGGAGAGCACCAAGATCGAGACGCGGAGGTGCAGCCCTATCTTACTGCGCCGCCATTTCTGTCATTCCGAATTAACCGGCCTGGTGGACCGGATTACCGGCTATCGCGAGAGCGGCCGCGCGCTTCATCATTCCGTCGAGATGGCCGCACTGGTGGTGCCGCTCGTCATCAGTTGGGGCGAGCCCTTCGAAATTGCGTTTGGACGCGCGCCGAAGCGCGAGGATACCTATGCGAGTTTCACCTCTGGTCTCTATCCCGGCCATGTGCTGATCAATTCAACCGGCGGCGCAGAATGCGTACAAATCGACTTCACACCGCTTGGTGCCTACCGCTTTTTCGGGTTGCCGATGCACGAGATCTCCGGGTGGATGGTCCCGCTCGATGACCTTGCCGACCGGGAAATCGCAGTGTTGCGCGAGAAGCTCGGCGAGGAGCCCGATTGGGACAGGCGGCTTCACCTGACTGAAGCATTCGTGCGCGAAAGGCTCCAGCGCGCCGCGCCTGTCAGCCCGGCCATCACCTGGGCCTACGAGCATATCCTCTGCGGCCAAGGCCTGGTGCGCGTCGGCGACATCGCCAAAAGGCTGGACTGGAGCCGCAAGCACCTTGCGGAACGCTTTCGCAAAGAGATCGGAATCGGCCCGAAAGCGGTCGCGCGCATGGTGCGGTTCAACCGGGCGCTTGCGCTCGCGCGGGCAACAAGTGGCCGCTGGGCCGAGATCGCGGCCCAATGCGGTTATGCCGACCAAGCCCATCTGGTGCGCGAGTTCCACGAATTCGCCGGAGAAAGCCCGGCCGCCTGGCAAAAGCGCGCGGCCTGATCGCCGCAGGTGACATTCCTTCAATACGCTGCGAGCCGATGGTGCCAATATGGCGTATCGGTTCGAACAGAGGAGGACAATCATGGCCGAAACGACGGAAGCTCCACGCATCTATCCAACCTTCCGCTACCACAACGCGGCGAAGATGGTCGACTGGCTGCAGCAGGCTTTTGGCTTCACGCTACGCGTCAGATATGGCGAGGGAGACGAGGTGCATCATGCCGAACTCGCGCTCGGCTCGTCTATTATCATGCTTGGCCAAGTGCGCGACGACCAATATGGCAGCATGGTGGGCGGTCCAGGTGAGAATGCTGGCAAGTCCGTCTATATTGCGGTGGATAATACGGACGCGCTCTATATTCGCGCGATGGCGGCTGGCGCGACAATACTTGAGGAACCGGTCGACCGTGATTATGGCAGCCGCGACTTCATCTGCCGCGACCCGGAAGGCAACGTCTGGTCCTTCGGCACCTACTGGCCGAAGGTTAGCTAAAAGCAGCTTTAAGGTCGCGAAAGCCGATGCAGTCACCGGACAGGCATGGCCAATCGGGTCTCGCGAAAGTGAAGCATTAATGACACGCCCGTCCTGAAACGGGAGAGTTTCCGGTCCCACGGCGTGGCCTTGCGGGCCCTCAGCCATTCTTGACACGAAGCCCTTCAAGCAGGGTGCGAAAGCCTGCCACGGCCCTCCTGGAGGTTTCCTCGGGATTGTCGGAACTGGCAATCCATGTGGCTGCGTGGCTGCTGGCGCCGTTGATCAGCCGCGCGGCGCCCTCCGTATCGACGTCTACAAGCACACCATTGGCTTTGAGCTCATCCAAGCTTTCCTTCAGAGCCACGACACAGCCATTGGTGTTCGGCCACTGGGAAATGTCACCAAGAACCGCCGGCCCATCACGGAACATGATACGCTGGATCTCAGGCTCAAGCGCCATTTCGATATAGCCGATCCATTCATCGACCACACCTTGCCAGCGCGTTGGCGCACGTTCTGATATTTCCTTCAGGCGCGCAGTCATCTCTGAATCGATTTCCTCGATGACCGCCCGCAGCAGGCCCTGCTTGTCACCGAAGTGATGGTAGAGGGCGCCACGGGTCAATCCCACCTCCGCGGTAAACTCGTCCATGTTCGAATCGGCGTAGCCGACCGTGCCAAAAGTGTGCCGGGCGGCGGCAATCAGCTTCGCCCGGGTCTCGGCGATCATCCCCTTGCGCGTCTTTCGCACCGTGTTTTCCTTTGTTCACATACGTTTCGTATTTTAGTTGACATACGCAGCGTATATAATTATTTCACTCACATACGCTAAGTATATACGTGACGTGCGCTGCCGATCAAGGAACCTCTCAAATGTCGAATCCCTATGCAGAAATATTCAGGGCGCCGGGAGCCAAGGGCTTCTCGGCGGCCGCGTTCATCGCACGCCTACCCGTAGCGATGGCGCCAATCGGTATCATCACCATGCTGTCCCAGACTTATGGCGAGTACTGGCTGGCTGGTGCCGTTTCGGCAACATTCGCCCTAACAAACGCATTTGTGTCGCCGCAACTATCCCGTCTTGTCGATCGCTTCGGCCAGGCCGCCGTTGTCGCCCCTGCGGCGCTCGTGTCGATCGCCGCCTTTCTGGTGCTGATTGCGGCCGTGAACCAGAGCTGGCCTGTCTGGACACTGTTCGCCTCTGCATTGGCCGCCTCGATGATGCCCAGCATATCGGCGATGGTTCGTGCCCGTTGGAGCGAAATGTTCCGCGATCGCCCGGAGATCAACACCGCCTTCGCCTTCGAGTCGGCTGCTGACGAGCTGATCTACATCGCGGGCGCCTCACTCTCGGTCGGTCTTTCCGTATCGCTTTTCCCGGAAGCCGGTATGCTCGCCAGCACCGCATTCCTTGCCTTTGGCACAGCTGCGTTTCTCCTGCAGCGGTCGACCGAACCGAAGGTGCGGGCGCTTGACAGTGATGCCCCACGGGGCTCGGCTATCTGGCTGCGTCCGGTTCAGATTGTCACGCTGGCGCTGGTCTTCGTCGGGGCGATCTTCGCCACGGCCGAAGTGACCTCGGTCGCCATCACGAAGGAACTTGGCCAGCCGGGTGCTGCAAGCCTTGTCATCGGCGTGTATGCGGTCGGATCGTTTGTGCTCGGCCTCGTCCTCGGCGCGATCAATCCTAAAATGCCTCTCCAGCGCCAGATGCTGATCGCCGTCAGCGTTCTCGCTCTGACTACCCTGCCTCTGTTGATTGCCGGCAGCTCGGTCGCGCTTCTCGCGGTTGCCATCTTCTTGAGCGGTGTCGCCATCTCGCCGACCTTCATCACGGCCTTCGGCCTGATCGAGCGGCGGGTTCCGGAGTCCATGCTGACCGAAGGCGTCACCTGGGTCATGACCGGCATCGGCATTGGCATGGCGCTAGGTTCATTCGTGTCGGGCTGGGTCGTCGACAACTACGGCGCACAGAACGGCTTCTGGGTATCTGTTGCGGCGGCGGCGGCAACCGTTTTGACCGTGGCTCTCGGCCAGCGCACCCTCTCCGGCAAGCAGACTGAAGTCGCTGCAGACGGACAACCTCAGCCGGCCGAGTAAGGGGAAACTGATCCACGCATAGGCGGTATATCAATACTCAAAGGCACGCCGCGAGACCCTAGCCGCGCGCCTGCATTTGAATATCGAGCGCGGACCAGGTGACTGCCGTTTGCCCCGATAGGGCTTCGAGGCGATGGCATCCCCGCTAAGGTCAGTTCGACGCAAAATCGATAGCGGCCAGGCCCATGGCAATTTCGTCCTGCCCGACGCCGGCCAATGAAATCTCCGATAGTGGGGTGGACGTCAGTCAGTCAACGATCGTCGCAAAGGCGGGTGTCAGCCGTCAGACTATCTATTTCGCATTCGGCGGGCGCGCCGGTCTGCTCATCGCAATGCTGCACAACAAGGATGCGCACTCGCAGTAGGTCACCACTCTTCATGAAAGCGCCGGAGACGAATGGGACGACTTCTATTCATACGTCGATGCATGGCTTGACTACCTTCCTGTGATCTGCCCGGTCGGCATTCAACTGGATGCGGCGGGGTGAGACGACCGCATGAAGAAGGCCCTTCTGCGTGAATGAAACACATTCTGGCCCGGCTTCAGCGCGCTGGTCGCATTGCGCCAAGTTGGACGGCTTGCGAATTCGGTGTCTCGGTTCTCAACATGCGGCCCGTCGGGCATGCCAGTCCTGATGGCCACGGGATCGTTCGGCGTCCAATCCTGGATGACTTGCCACCGCCAACGATCATCATCGCGGACATCTATGGGGACTACAAGTCAGCCTTTGTCCGGCTGCTGATAGACGTAATAACGAACTTCTTTCGCGAGGTTGGACCACAGCAATTTGCTGTCACCACTCCTGAACGCGCGAAAGGTGTTTTGACGTCTGAAGTACTCAAAACATTCTCCGCCTGTGAACCAGCACCGAAACATCTTCATCCCTTTGGAATCTCCGAAGGGGTTTCGTGGATCAATCGTCATTTGCTCGATCATTGCCTGAACGGTTCCTGGGCTGAGAGTGGTTTCAGGAGGAAAAATCAGCTGCTCTTTAGCGATTGCCGCGCTATCGCCCAGGCCTGCTCGACATGGTGCCGGGCGGCGGCTTCGGCCTTGTCGGCGTCGCGCGCCCGGATCGCCTGCATGATGTCCTGCATCTCGGCAATCGCCGGTTCGCGCCGGTTGGTCGAGGCGATGGTCATCGACCGCAACTGGTTGATGCGGACATTCAGCCCCTGCACGATTTCCCAGGCGATATGCTTACCGGCAGCGGCGAACAGCTTTTCATAGAACCGCGTCACCGCCCGCATCACCTCAACGGGGATACTCGAAGCCCACGCCTTGAGAAGATCTTCGTACGCATGATCGAGCCCGACGATCTGTTCGTCTGTCGCCGTCATGGCGCAGGCACGCGCCGCGACGCCTTCCAGCAGCGCCCGCAATTCGTAGATCTCGTCGGTGCGGTCGAGGTCCGGGCGCGCGACGGCCGGTCCGTGTCCCGGAACCATCTGCACCAGGCCCTCGGTCTCCAATTGGCGCAGGACTTCGCGAACCACCGAGCGGCTGACGCCGAGCTGATCGCAAAGCGGGCGCTCGACCAATCGCTCGCCGGGCTGGAAATGAAAAGTCATGATGGCGTCGCGCATTCGCTCGAGCGTCAATGTGCGCAGCGTCTTCATCGAACGTTCAATGCGCAGCGTATCGCTCATGGCTGGTTCCTTCAATGAACGGACCGAAATCAGATTCGAATAGGCGTTGACAAGGTCCTCGGGGAGATAATAACATGGTATACCATAATACGGCACGCAAAATGTAAGCCGTAGTAGACCAGCCGGGGACCACCGCCATGAACGCCGCCATTCGAAAGATCGTGACCTATAGCGAGACCACTTTGATCGAGGGTGGCAAAGCGGCGCCTCAGCCGTTGCGCCTGTTCGGCGTCGCGGCGGTTCTGACCAATCCGTGGGCAAGCAAGGGTTTCGTCGAGGATCTGTCGCCCGAGATAAGGGCCTACGCGCCGGTGCTCGGCGAGTTGCTGACCCGCGAGATGCTCGCGGTCGCCGGTTCGGGCGAAGCCGTCGAAGCCTATGGCAAGGCGGCCATCTGCGGCACCGCCGGCGAAATTGAGCATGCTTCAGCGCTGATCCACACGCTGCATTTCGGTAATCACTATCGTCGCGCTGTCGGTGCCGAGACCTACCTCGCCTTCACCAATCTGCGTGGCGGGCCGGGCACCCCGATCATGATCCCGCTGATGGACAAGAACGACGCGGGCCGGCGCTCGCACTATCTGACCGTGCATTTCCAGATCCCCGACGCCCCGGCGCCCGACGAACTGGTGATCGCGCTGGGCGCTTCGATCGGCGGCCGCCCGCATCACCGCATCGGCGACCGCTACAAGGACCTCGAGGAGCTCGGCGACCTCCATGGCTGAGCGTCTCGCCGCATCGGCTCGCATTCGCGAGAAAGCACCTGACGGTACGGCCTATCTGCGTGCCGGTGCAGGCGAGGCGATCGTGTTCGTCCACGGCGTCGGCATGAATGCGGCGATCTGGCAGCCCCAGATCGACCGGCTGAAAAGCCGCTACGACGTGATTGCCATCGACATGCTGGGGCACGGCGCTTCGCCGCTGCCGCCGGAGCAGGCGAGCCTGTCGGACTATGCCCGGCAGGTTATCCATCTGCTCGACCATCTCGGTCTCGACCGTGCCTCTGTCGTCGGCCATTCGATGGGCGCGCTTGTCGCGCAGGAAGTGGCGCTTGCCGCGCCGGAACGGATACGCCGTCTCGTCTCGATCAACGCCGTATTCCGCCGCTCGCCGGCGCTTGCCGAAGCGGTTCGCGCTCGTGCCGCCGACCTCAGTGGCCACGGCGACCCTGCCGGCATTACCGCCACGGTTGCCCGCTGGTTCGGCGAGCCGATATCGACGGAACTGACCGATGCGGCGGCGATGGCCCGCGCCGCCCTAGAAAGCGCCGACCAGCAGGGCTATGCCCGCGCCTACCGTCTTTTCGCGCGCGCCGATAACGAGCATGCCGAACGCCTGCCCAAACTCGCCATGCCGGCACTGTTCATGACCGGATCGGAAGACCGCAATTCCTCACCGTCCATGTCCGCCGCGATGGCCCGCCTCGCGCCGCAGGGAAGCTGCCTCGTCCTCGACGGGCAAAAGCACATGATGGCGCTCGCCTCGCCCGAGAAGGTCACCCGTCACATCCTCGCTTTTCTCGAAAGCGGCGACGGCGCGAAGGCAACGGAGGGATCAAAAATGGATGCCGCTTTCGATGCGATGGAATTCAGGCGCGCGCTCGGCTCGTTCCTGACCGGCGTGACCATCGTCACCACCATCGGTCCCGACGGGGAACCTAGGGGTTTTACCGCCAATTCATTTACGTCTGTATCGCTCGATCCGCCGCTGGTGCTCGTCTGCATCGCCAAGAAGGCACACAGCCACCCGGTCTTTTCGGCCTCGAAAGGCTTCGCCGTCAACATATTGAGCGAGGAGCAAAAGGCCGCCTCCGGCATATTTGCGTCGAAAGCCGCCGACAAGTTCGATACCGTCGAATGGCATGCAGGATCGACAGCGAGCCCGATGATCGACAATTCGGTCGCGGCGTTCGATTGCGACATGGAACAGTTGATCGATGCCGGCGACCACTCGATCCTGATCGGCCGGGTTCGTGGCTTTTCCCACAACGGCGCGCAGCCGCTCGGTTTCTGCCGGGGCGCCTATGTCAATCTCGGCCTCAGCCAGGAAGCCTTGCTGTCGGCGCCGCAGAACATGGAAGTCGGCGTCATTCTCGAAGACGAAGGCCGTGTGCTGTTCTTCGAAAAGCCGGACGGAACCTGTGAACTGCCGGCCGGCGCCGGTTTGGGCACGGCCGAGAACGCAAAGAGCCTGATGGGGAAATTGTCCGCCCGCGCCATCCAGGCCCAACTCGGATTCCTGTTTGCGGTATGGGACGATGCCGGGCAATCCTCGCGCTCGCACGTCTATTATCTGGGTACGCTCGACGCTCCCTGTTCGAGCGACGGTCAGGCCCGTCTGGTCGAGATCGACCGGATTGCGAACTTGAAAATCGCCGACCCTGCCGTGTGTTCCATGCTGGCGCGCTATGTGCGCGAACGGACCGAGGACGCCTTCGGCATTTATGTCGGCAACGAGCGCGAGGGCGAGGTGCGACCGTTAGCAAAAAGCCCTTTGGCAAAAGCCCCGCTCGCGAACCCCACATCAGCCACATCCCATTCGTCAAAGCCCGGGTGACCACAATGAAATTCTCGCTTTTCGTTCACATGGAGCGCTCCGATCCGGCCAAGCCGCACACGGAACTGGTCAAGGAACTGGAAGACCTCGTGCTGATGGCGGAAGCTGCCGGCTTCGAGACGGCGTGGATCGGCGAACACCACGGCATGGAGTTCACTATCTCGCCCAACCCGTTCATCAACATTGCCTATCTCGGAGCCAAGACGACGCGCATCCGGCTCGGCACCGGCACGGTCGTCGCCCCCTTCTGGCACCCGATCAAGCTTGCCGGCGAAGCCGCGATGGCCGACGTCATCACCGGCGGCCGCCTCGATATCGGCATTGCGCGCGGTGCCTACAGCTATGAATACCAGCGGCTTTTCCCCGGCCTCGACGCATGGGGCGCCGGTCAGCGCATGCGCGAGATCATCCCGGCCATTCGTGGCCTGTGGGAAGGCGACTTCGAGCTCTCCGGTGAATTTTGGTCCTTCCCTTCGACCACCTCGGCGCCCAAGCCCGTGCAGCAGCCGTTCCCGCCGATCTGGGTGGCGGCGCGCGATCCCAATTCGCACGATTTCGCGGTGTCTGCCCGCTGCAACGTGCAGGTGACGCCGCTGGCTTCCGGCGACGGCGAGGTTACCAGCCTGATGGAGCGCTTCAATGCTGCCTGCGCCGCCCATCCGGAGATCGAGCGGCCGGAAATCATGCTTTTGATGCACACCTTCGTCGCCGAGGACGCGACTGAGGCCGAGCGCCTGACCAACGATTTGTCGCAGTTCTACTGCCAGTTCGGTGCCTGGTTCCAGAACAAGAAGCCGGTGCACCAGGGTATCCTCGAGGCGCTTACGGAAGAAGAAATCGCCGCCATGCCGCAATATGCGCCGGCCAAGATCCGCGAAACCCTGGTGATCGGCGAGGCCGACGAGGTGATCGGCCGGCTCAAGGCCTATGAGGCCCTCGGCTACGATCAGTATTCTATCTGGATCGACAGCGGCCTGCCGCATGAGCGCAAGAAGAAATCGCTGCAGCTTTTCATCGACCGGGTAATGCCGGCCTTCAACTAAGCGAAAACCGAGCCGGGCCATGACCGCAACCTCATTTTGCAACTTCATCGACGGCCGTTTCGACGAACCGTCGGTGACCTTTGAAAGCCTCGATCCGTCGACAGGAACGGCGTGGGCGACGATGCCGGCGGCGACGGAGGCCGACGTCGATCGTGCCGTCGAGGCGGCGCACCGCGCCTTGCGATCGGGGCCGTGGGCGACGATGACTGCGACGGCGCGCGGCAAGCTTCTGGTTCGGCTGGGCGATCTCGTCGTCGCCAACGCGCCGCGCCTAGCACAGTTGGAAACGCGCGACACCGGCAAGATCATCCGCGAGACCCGCGCCCAGATCGCCTATGTCGGCGACTACTACCGCTACTATGGCGGGCTGGCCGACAAGCACGAAGGCAGCCATGTGCCGATCGACAAGGCGGATATGGACGTCACCATCCGCCGCGAGCCGATCGGCGTGGTTGCCGCGATCGTGCCTTGGAATTCGCAGCTTTTCCTGTCGGCCGTCAAGCTCGGCCCGGCGCTGGCCGCCGGCTGCACGGTCGTGCTGAAGGCCTCGGAGGATGGCCCCGCCCCGCTGCTCGCCTTCGCCGAACTGGTGCAGGAGGCCGGCTTTCCGACCGGAACCGTCAGCATCCTGACCGGCTTCGGCCATGATTGCGGCAAGCGGTTGACCAGCCATCCGCTCGTCTCGCGTGTCGCCTTCACCGGCGGTCCGTCGACGGCGCGCGCAATCGTCAAAAACGCCGCCGAAAACCTCGCCTTCACCACGCTCGAACTCGGCGGCAAAAGCCCGGTCGTGGTGTTTGCCGACGCCGATCTCGACAGCGCCGCCAATGCGGTCGTGGCGGGGATATTCGCCGCCACCGGGCAAAGCTGCGTCGCCGGCTCCCGCCTTCTGGTCGAGCGTTCGGTCAAGGATGAATTTCTGGCGCGGCTGACTCAAAAGGCCAAGGCGATCCGGATCGGCGACCCGCAGGACGCCGCCACCGAAATGGGGCCGCTCGCTACTCTCAAGCAGCGTGATTGGATCGAAAAGATCGTCGCCGAGAGCCTCGCCGCCGGTGGCCGCCTGGTCACCGGCGGGATGCGTCCAGAGGGCCATCCCGACGGCTTCTATTATTCGCCGACCATCATCGAGGCGAGCGACCAGAAGCTGCCCTGCGTGCAGGAAGAACTGTTCGGGCCGGTGCTCAGCGTGCTGGCTTTCGACAACGAAGCGGAGGCGCTGGCGCTGGCCAACGACACGCCCTACGGCCTCGCCTCCGGCGTCTTCACCACCAATCTTGCCAGGGCGCATCGCCTGGCGCGCGACATCCATGCCGGCGTGGTCTGGGTGAACACCTATCGCGCCGTGTCGCCGCTGGTGCCTTTCGGTGGTTACGGCCAGTCGGGCCTCGGCCGCGAGGGCGGGCTCGATGCGATCCGCGACTACACGCGCAGCAAGTCGGTCTGGATAAGAACCTCGGACGAGCCGATCCCCGATCCGTTCGTCATGCGGTGAACCCGTTCTGCAGGAACTTAATGAGCCGTCCATGAAGCATGGGCGCCACACAGGGAGGAAAACATGAAACGTATGCTATTGAGCTTGGCCGCGGGCCTTTTGATGGCGGGTACCGCCAGTGCCGCCGAAATGGTGTTCACCAGTTGGGGCGGGACCACGCAGGATGCGCAGACCAAATCCTGGGCCGAGCCGTTCTCCGCTGAATCCGGCATCAAGGTCCTGCAGGACGGACCGACCGACTACGGCAAGCTGAAGGCCATGGTCGAAAGCGGCAACGTCGCCTGGGACGTCGTCGACGTCGAGGCCGACTTCGCCATCAAGGCGGCGAAGGACGGCCTGCTTGAGCCGATCGACTTCAATGTCGTGCCGAAAGCCGACCTCGACCCGCGCTTTACCACCGATCACGCGGTCGGCAGCTTCTACTATTCGTTCGTGCTGGCCTGGAACAAGGGCACCGTGTCGGGCGAGCCCAAGAACTGGGCCGACATGTTCGACCTGACGAAATATCCGGGCAAGCGCACCTTCTACAAATGGTCTGCGCCGGGCGTCATCGAAATCGCGCTGCTCGCCGACGGCGTGCCCGCCGACAAGCTTTATCCGCTCGACCTCGACCGCGCCTTCAAGAAGCTCGACACTATCAAGTCGGACATCGTCTGGTGGAGCGGCGGCGCGCAGTCGCAGCAGTTGCTAGCTTCCGGCGAGGCGGCGTTCGGGCAACTCTGGAACGGCCGCGTCTTCGCACTTCAGCAGGAAGGCGCCGATGTCGGCGTATCGTGGGACCAGAACTTGACGGCCGCCGACCTTCTCGTCGTACCCAAGGGCGCCAAGAACAAGGACGCGGCGATGAAATTCCTGGCCAACGCGACCAGCCCCAAGGCGCAGGCATCGTTTGCCGAAGCGACCGGCTATGCACCCATCAACACCGCCGCCAAGGCCGAAATGCCGGCCGATGTGGTCAAGTCCCTGCCTGACGCCCATACCGACGGCCAGATCGACCTCGACATGAACTATTGGGCGCAGAACCGCGACGCCATCGCCGAGCGCTGGTACGCTTGGCAGGCCAAGTAAACCCGTCATCCTCCCGCAAGCCGTCCGGACGCCGCCCGGCGTCCGGACGATCCGGATCAGCATCATGTCGCAAGCCGCAAGCCGCACTTCCTTCGCCATGCCGTCCGGCCTTTTCGGTGCGTTGCCGGCACTGGTCCTCATTTCGCTGTTCTTCGTCGTGCCAGTCGTGGCGCTCTTGTTGCGTAGCGTCACCGAACCGGTCCTCGGTTGGCAGAACTATGCCGCGCTGTTCGGCGACGGCACTTACGCGCGGATATTCTTCAACACATTCCTCGTCGCCTCGGTGGTGACCATCGTCACGGTTGTCGTGGCGTTTCCGGTCGCCTGGATGCTGGCGATCATGCCGCCGGCGCTCGGCTCCATCGTCTTCGGGGTCATCATCCTGTCGATGTGGACGAATCTGCTCGCCCGCACCTATGCATGGATGGTTCTCTTGCAGCGCACCGGCGTCATCAACCGGACCCTGATGGCAATGGGCATCATCGATGAGCCACTACCGCTCATCAACAACCTCACCGGCGTCACCATTGGCATGGTCTATATCATGCTGCCCTTCATGATCCTGCCGCTGGTCGGAACCCTGCGCGCGATCGATCCGATGATTTTACGCGCCGCTTCGCTTTGCGGCGCGAGCCCATTCGCCGCCTTCCGCCGCATCCTTTTGCCGCTTTCGCTTCCCGGCATCGCCGCCGGCGGGCTGATGGTCTTCGTCATGTCGCTCGGCTATTTCGTCACGCCGGCACTGCTTGGCGGAACGTCCAACATGATGCTTGCCGAAATGATCGCCCAGATGATCCAGTCGCTGCTCAACTGGGGGCTCGGCAGCGCCGCCGCCTTCATTCTTCTGGTCTTCACCATGGCGCTCTATGCGGTGCAATTGCGCTTCGTCGGCGCCAAACGTCTGGCGGGAGGCGTCTGATGCTGCTCGACTACGAACGCATGGGCCGGCCGCTGCGTGTGGCCCTTCTCGGCTTCACGGTGCTGGTTGGCGCTTTCCTGTTGCTGCCGGTTGTTTTCATCATCCTTCTGTCGTTCGGTTCGTCGCGCTGGCTCGCCTTTCCGCCGCCCGGCTGGACGCTCAAATGGTATCAGGAGCTTTTTGCCGACCCGTCCTGGCTCGAAGCGGCGCTGACCAGCGCGCGCATCGCCGCGCTGACGGCGGTTCTCGCGGTGGTCATCGGGCTGCTGGCCTCCTTCGCGCTGGTCCGGGGCAATTTTCGCGGCCGCGAAATCCTGCGCGGCCTGTTGTTGACGCCGATGGTGCTGCCGGTCGTCGTCTTCGCCATTGCCATCTACGCCTTCTTCCTGCGGCTTGGGCTGGGCGGCACCACCATCGGCTTCGTCATCGCCCATACGGTTCTGGCGCTGCCCTTCGCCATCATCCCGATTGCCACCGCGCTCGAAGGCTTCGACAAGTCAATCGAGGATGCGGCCATCGTCTGCGGCGCAAGTCCGTTTGAGGCGAAGCTTCGCATTACCTTGCCGTCGATCAAGATCGGTATCTTCTCGGCGGCAATCTTCGCCTTCCTCGCGTCTTGGGACGAGGTCGTCGTCGCCATCTTCATGGCCAGCCCGACGTTGCAGACGCTGCCGGTCAAGATCTGGGGCAGCCTGCGCCAGGATTTGAGCCCGGTCATCGCCGCAGCATCAAGCCTGCTCGTCCTCCTGACCCTGTTCCTGATGATCGCAACGGCGCTAATCCGTCGGAGGTTCTCGAAATGACCCAGCCTTTCCTCTCGATCCGCAACATCCGCAAGACGTTCGGCGCGGTGGTCGCCGTCCATGACGTCACCATCGATATTCCGCAGGGCGAATTCCTGACTTTCCTCGGGCCATCGGGTTCCGGCAAGTCGACGACGCTCTACGCCATCGCCGGCTTCCAGGACCCGACGGCGGGCGACGTGCTGCTACAGGGAAAGTCGCTGCTTGCGGTGCCTTCCCACAAGCGCAACATCGGCATGGTGTTCCAGCGCTACACACTGTTTCCGCATTTGTCCGTCGCCGAAAACGTGGCGTTTCCGCTCAGGGTGCGGCGCCGGCCGGATGCCGAGGTAAAGCGCAAAGTCGCCGACATGCTGGCGCTGGTCAGGCTCGAGAGTTTCGCCGACAGGCGTCCGGGTGCCCTTTCTGGCGGCCAGCAGCAGCGGGTGGCACTGGCGCGGGCGCTCGCCTACGATCCGCCGATCCTGTTGATGGACGAACCGCTGTCCGCCCTCGACAAGAAGTTGCGTGAGGAAATCCAGGCCGAAATCCGCCGCATCCATCGGGAGACCGGCGTGACCATCCTCTATGTCACGCACGACCAGGAAGAGGCGCTGCATCTTTCCGACCGCATCGCCCTGTTCAAGGACGGCCGTATCGAACAGGTCGGCACGGGCGAGGACCTTTATCTGCGCCCGGAAACCGACTTCGTAGCCGGCTTCATCGGTAATTCGAATTTCCTGGCTGCCGAATGCCTTGAAACCGCCAATGGGGTGGCGACGATCCGTCTTGCCGGCGGTGAGGTCGTCAGCGGCGTGAAGGCCGGCCAGCCCATCGAGCGCGGGCAGAAGGCGCGGCTGATGGTGCGGCCGGAAGCCTTTCGCCTCAAGGCCGGTACGGCAACCGCCGGGCTTGCGGTCGAAATCGTCGACCGCGCCTTCTTCGGCGAGCGGCAGCGGGTGGTGGCGCGAACCGTAACCGGCCAGGAAATCGATATCCGGCCGACCGCCGACATGGCCGACACGCACGGTGGCGAGGCGTCGGGAAACCGGCAGGTGTTCTTCGATCCGGCCGCCGCATTCCTGTTTCCCGCGTAATCAGCACGCTAGGGACAGAAACTAAGTGTTAGCTATGCCGACTTGACGGATACGCTCTGCGCGCCAAAGCGCTACACGGTCAAGCCGCAGCGGCAAACAAATAAAGACTTTCATTCGGGGCATATTCAAGCAAGCTTTTCATATACGACGTCCAAAGCCTTGACCCAGGGGCTTGTTGCCTCATCCGCGAGGAAAATATCAAGGCCAGCTTTTGGTTTAGATGCCGTCAGTGGCAATCTCATCCGATATATCACGCGGACTGCGCTGAGGGTTGATCCGGGCGTACGCCGCAGCTCACGCAACATTGCCTGACACCATAAGTCGGGCTTGTTCCAATGATAGACCTTTGTTTATGAACCAATTCTCCAGCGAACCTATAAAGCGGTACATCCATCCGGACAGGCACGCGCCTATGATCGAAAGGTCGAATTTGCTCTTCACTTTCGAAGGTAACCTGTGCCGGCGCGTGCCAGTATTCGTTGACCCTCAGTGACGGCTGGGAAAAGAGGCATGTGTCCGTCTGTCAATGATCGCGGAATCGGGATCCCGTATTTTCGCGCAATAAGGGGTCTGACGCACATTTGCTGAAGGACGGATGCTACGTGGCTCCGATCAATCTTGCCTGAAGCAGGTCAATTTTTGCGCGCCCATGCATCTGCCGTTAGATCAGTTTGAGCTTCGTGATCTGACCTTCGGTCCGGCCGTTTGACCAGGGAGACGAGATGGCGTTTCGAACAGCGGCGATGTCTTTCCTGACGCCATTCGCGAATGAAGCGACGATGCTGGCGGCGGCGTGTTGAAGCCAGCGGTCGAGTTTGTCGACGGCCTTGGATTTGATCATTTGTTGGAAGTCAGCGATCACGGTTCGCGCAATCATGTGGTAGGGAACATTGCTCTCGATTGCGGCGACCAGTATCGCGTCGGATTTGGATAGATCGTACCGCGCCAGCGGCGGCGCCGGCTGATGGCGGTCACGTGGGAAGCCTTTTCCGCTGCGTTCTTGACTACAATCCAGTACGCGTCGCTCAACTTTCCGGTCGATTAGGGATGGATCCGTTAAACAGTCCCCAGCAACTCAGCTACTTCATCACGATCTTCATCGCGGCGCTTAGATTGCGAGGTCAATCCTCAGTGCCTTCCAGCCGATAGGAGACGATGGACAGGAAGCGTATTGGCAATTTCGTTAGCTTATTGGGACCGTGTGGCGCATCAGCGTCAAAGAACAGGCTGTCGCCCGGAAGCATGGGGTAAAGCCTGCTGCCGTGGCGGTAGATGATTTCGCCCTCCAGCATGTAGAGGAATTCAACCCCTGCATGCCGAAAAAGTGGAAGCGGATCGGTTTCCTTGGTCAGGATCGTAAGATAGGGCTCGATCGAAACCCTGGAACGGGCACCGATATAGCCCAGAAGATTGTTTTGGCGGCCGGTAGCGGCGCCTCGGCTAATTTCCACACCCGCCCCGCATTTGACGAAGGCTGCGTGGCGTTCTTTTTCAAAGCGTTGCAACAGTGACGTAAGTGGCACTGCCAAGGCAAGTGCCAACGCCTGCAGCGTTGTCAATGACGCGGATATGGTCCCGTTTTCAATCCTCGACACCATGCCGACCGAGATGCATGCAGCACTGGCAAGCCCGATCACGGTCATGCCATGCCGCCTACGAAGCGCCCGCACCTCCCGCCCAATTGCCGCCTCCATGAGGTTTTTGGGCTCATGGACCGCATGCGAATCTTGACGCAGGACGGCCGTCAAGTTTTGAGCCTGCCGTATCCTCACGCTGGATTCCGCAGGGCCGGTCCGAAGGTCGGGAACTGCTGTCCTCACTTTTGGAACCTTGCGCTTTTCGCCAAGCGGATATGGACTCACCTGGTCTGGAAAACAAATACCCCTACCGAAATGATGGTCGTCGATCCTGTTTTCCCGTCTCGCCGCTCGCCGGGCCTAACGGTACGGTGAACAGGAGGATTTTCTCCAGCTTCTTTCTTCCTAGCCAACGAAGCGACTGACGAGCATCTTATCTGGTCCGCAGGCGCGCTCCAACGCGAACCGGACCCAGTGGCCGCGTTTACTTTTCGAAAGATGCGATCCAAGGACTGCGGTCGTCGCTCAAAACTAATGGCATTATCCAACGTCATTCATGTGTGTCGATCTGTTCTTAACCCTCACTTAAGTAAACTCGCGGCCTGAAGCTTTGATACGTACCGCAATCGGGCACGCCGATAGGCATCGGGAATCGAAAGCGCCCAGACGAAGAGCCCACCGGCGTGCCGTGCGACAAAGGATTGATCGGGGGTGGTCATCACATAGGTCAGCACGGAAAAAAGCACGACGAAGAGTGCAAACACCAGCCCGCGTGGAGCCTCGCGGATCGCGATATGGCCAACGCCCGGCAGCGCGACAGCAAGTGCGAGCACCACGTACGGCGAGATCGGCTTCTTCACGGATTGCGCGTCAGAGCGTTGCATGTTCAGGAACCGCAAATTCTTCATTCAAAACCTCGCTAAGGGCTTCGGCCTCGGAGATCGCGAGATGGACGAGCTCTTGCGATATCTCAGTGATAGGGAATCGAATTTGCCTCAGCAGAAGGTGAGCGCCGCGATCGCCCTCCGAGGCTTGCCGAACAAGCCGCACGCCGCGCGGGGTGATGGCCGCTTCCTTCACGCCCGGGTCTGAAAAAAGCGACCGGAAAAGCGCTGAGACGGATACTATCTGTGCAGCGGAGGCGCGACCATCGCCTCGCATCAGCAGCGAAGCGCCAGTTTGCGGTGGCGTCATCCATTCGGGCATGCCGTGGACGATTGAATAGAATTCGGCGCCCGTGGGCCGGGCAAGCGCGCCGATTGAGGGGTGTCGGCGCGCAGCTGCTTCACTAAGTGTTACCTTCAGCCAGAGCTGCGGAAGTCTGCGAAAGACCATTGTGTCGGCAATGAGTTCGATTGTCACCCGCCGGCGATCGGGCAGGCGCCCGACAAGAACCGGAAAGGAATCGCGGGCCAGAGTGATTTTCGCATCGGAGAAAAGTCGCGCCGCTGAATTCAGGAGGCCGTGCCTTAGCTTGAGCGCAGCGCGATGATCCTGCAGCGCACGTATCGACAGCCAGGCTACCGAAACCGCAACGAAGATCACAAAGGCTATGCTTGAGGCCATACTGCCTACCTTGGCTTGGAGTGAGGCGGCCGAATGCGCTTCACTCCATAAAAAATGCGGCGGCGACGATACGGCGCCGCCGCAATGATCTGGTCAATATCCTTGCGGCTTCGGCCAAGGCATCGTGAACTGATCGCCGCGGCGCACGAACTGATAGCGCCGGAAATGGAACCAGAGCGATGCCACGATGTAGAAACACATCATCGCGATCAGCTGGGTGCCGTAGCCCAGAAATACCGCAAAAAAAGCAGTCGAGCACAAGATGAGGAGGATGATCGTCGGCAACGGGTGGAACGGGTGCACGTAACCGCGCTTTATCGTGCCCAGCGGCCATTTCCTGCGAAACATAACCATATTGAACGTCATGAAAGTGTAGCCGAGAAGGCCCGACAGGATGGAGAACGTAACAACCTGATCCAGCGGCGCGCCGAGCGCAAAGATCAGCGCGATCGGCACGAGGAATACGATCGACCGATATGGCGTGCGATAGACCGGATGGACGGCGCCGAACCAGCTTGGAAGGTAGCGGTCACGGCCCATTGAGAACCATGCCCGCGAGGCGTCGTTGATGCAGCCATTGGCGGATGCCAGCGTCGCGAAGATTGTCCCGATGAAAAGCAGGACCATCAGGCCGCTATTGCCCGTTACCCGTGCCGCGTCGAACAGCGGCGTACCCGCCTGGCCGAGATATTCCCACGGGATCAGGCCGGAGCACATGTACCATGTCATCGTCGCGGCGATCAGCAGCGTCATGATGCCCGCCATGGTGCCGTAAGGCAGCGATCTCGCCGGAGAACGCACCTCTTCGGCTGCCTGGCAAGTGCCTTCGATGCCGAGATAATACCAGAGGCCGAAATGCAGGGCAGCGATCATACCCACCCAGCCATAGGGAAGCGGTTCAGAGGTAACGGCCGAAAAGTCGAGCGGCACGTTCGACACACCCAGATTGACGGCAAGGAAGAGCACGCAGACAGCCGTGAACGCGACCGCCACGATCACCAGGTTGAATGTCAGCGTGGCAAGCACGCCGCGATAGTTGAGCCACGCCAGGAACATGACGGCGAGGACGATGAACGGCTGCTGGTGGAGTCCCGAATGCCCCTGCATCCCGGCAACGGCATCGAGCAGGAAACCCACGGTTATCGCGTTGGCCGCTTCCAGCATCGTGTATGCCATCACGAGGAAAAGGCCGACGTTGAAGGCCATCAGGGGGCCGACGATGTGCTTGGCCTGCGCATATTGGCCGCCGGCGGCCGCGACCGTGGAGGTCACTTCGGAATCGATCATCGCCACGCAGGTGTAGAGCAGGCCCGCCACCCAGCAGGCGACCAGGCCAGCAATCATGCCGCCTTTGCCGACCGAGAAATTCCAACCCATGTATTCGCCGACCAGCACGATTCCGACGCCAAGCGCCCACACATGGGCGGGGCCAAGTACGCGGAGCAGTTGAAGCCGTTCCGGCTCTGCCTTGGCTGAAGGTACATTCGCCATCGTCATCGTCCCTTAAATCGTATGACGTTCCTGCACAGCTTCGAACTCGCCTTCGCGAGAAGAAGTCAGCAGGTCGTTGTCATAGGTCGTGTCGATGCGGATGAGGTCGACGAGGAGAAGGGCGCCAAACACGAAAGAAAGGCCCCACGCCGCGTACTCCAGAGCGTTCCACAGATCCATAAGTGTCCCTCCCCGAGAGCGTGCGTCCAACCCGACGTCAAAGGCCGCTCTGACTTTGATTGAGCATCGAATAATCCGATAACCGGTAACCGCTTTTCGGTTTGATACTCTAGCGCTTCGATCCGAACCGCTCAGCTATGACGTCCCGATACTCTCTGTCGGAGAGCCTCACCACGAGAACGAAATAGCCTATGACAAGGACGACCATGACGATCAGCGCCATCCAGCTAAAACTGTAGTCGAAGCGTGCTGTGATCATATCGTTGGCGGCCGCAGGGTCGGTGATGCCCAAAGCGGCCCATTGCTTCTGCTCGTCCAGGTTCTGGCCCAACGCTTCCCAGGTGGGATTTGCGATGGGATTTGGTGTTTTGGCGGCCCCGGCAAGCCCCATGTAAAGTGGAATGTAGAGAGCCCCCACGGTGAGGACCAGCAAGGTAATAACGTCGATAATCTGGGCAACAAGCCCCTGCTCTTTGGGTTGGTATGCCATTGATTCAGCCCCGCCGCTTACGCATCGCATCGAGATGCTTGAGATCAAGCCCATAAATGAAATGCCTGTCTTCGCTGTAATGCTTGAGCATCGCGACTATCGCCGCGGTATTGAGCGTGAGAACAAAACCGCCTGCGATTATCAGCACGATCTTGATGGCGGACACAGATATGAAAGGCCATATTTTGAAGAACGTAAATAACAGCGTTATCCAAAGAGCAACGACAAAAATAATCAGCGCCACCCGGTCTTGAGCGTGCATTCTATCAATACGCCGCCCTAGATCTTCCTCTTCAGCGTTGTTTACCAGCGCTATCTCCATAGAACCACCTCCAAGGTTTAACCCAAGGCCAACTGCGTTTCTTTGCGCGAGAAGATGCTCGAACAATCGGAATGTTCAGGAAAACATATTTAATGTCAAGAAAATCCGTTGTTGCTTTGCGACGAATTTTCTTCGCAATTGCGAAGCAGCGCTGGAACCCTCGCGCTAGCAATGTGCGGTCTCAACCGATTGGAAAGCACACTAGGCACGCGGGTTTCTATCGGCGCTGGTGGGAAGAAACTCAGCCTCCCTCTGGTAAATGAGATCGGCAAGGATGGTGTCCCTTGCTATCGCATCGACGATAGAGCAAAGGGCGCGTGATCCTCATGCGGGGAAAGCTTGATATTGCCGCGGAGATCGCAGCCTTGGGCGACCTCTTGCGTGTTGAACTCGCTGTTCGATGGGCGAAGATTTACAAATGCCACCCCCACATGGTGTTCGTCGGGATTTGTTGATCAGGGCGGCGATGGATCGGGTCGAGAAGAGGCTTAGACCGCAACGGTCTGATAACTAACACTGGGGATCAGGCTGGCGGTCCCATCGCCGCCGCCCGAGTAGCGCTAAGCGGCACGGAGGTGTCTTCTGCCGGGTGCCGCGCTGCTGCGAGACTGGAACGGCAGAACGCATGTCGTCGATGTGCTGGAAACCGGCTTTGCCTTCGAGGCGAAGGTCTAGCCCTCACTGTCGGTGATCGCGCGCAAGATCACGGGCGCGCACTGGTCTGGTGCCAAAGGCAAGACGGACATGGCTACAAACATAAGCACGGTGGTCGGAATCCACGGGTAGGAATTCTGATGCCTGCCTAAAGGCCGATGCCCAACGGCTGGACTTTTCTATGTGTGCTATATAATGCTAAGAGTCCGTTTTGAACATCATGGATGTGTTGTTCTGCGGAGCAGATCCGCTCGACCACCCAGCGGCGATGCAGAACCTCGAAGCCCTTTTGGGTGTCGGATCGTCGGATGATTTCGATGCCGAACTCCAGGTAACGTCCTCATCAAGCCGGTGATTGATCGTTGAAACAAACGCATCCAGCTTGGGCCGCCGGATCGGTGACTGGCGCTGATAGTCGGGCGGCGTCGAATACGACATCATCTTGGCCACGCTATCGCGCGATATGTTGAAATGCGTTGCAGCCTGACGTCGACTCATTCCTTCAGAACAGGCCAGACGAACCTTCAGATATAATTCCACGGTATAGATCCCCAACCCTCCTGCTCCTGTCGCAGAAGGAAAATAGGTGGCCGGCTTTTACACCGCCCGAAGCGGGACTATCCCGCCGCTACCGTGGTAGGTTTTTGCACCGCCGCTCTCACCCGAAAACGTATCATATTTACCAAGTGGTCCGGGAAAGGATTGAAATGCGGTTGCGGTAGGTGCTCCCTCCCAGCCCCACTTCGGCAGGGGCTTTCTTGCTATAGGAAATAGACCACCGCAAATGCCGCGCCGCTCACAACGGCGTCAACAAAACTCCATGGAATTGGGATCTCCGACCCCGCCGTATTTCTTGTATTATGGTCGGTTCGGGAATTCTTAACGTTGTAGGGTTCAGCGGGTCACGCATCTCAGCGGCCGTCCGGCGCTCCTTCTGCGCTTTCAGCTTCCGCCTCGCTTCCTCATCGAACTGATACTTGGGATTGGTAGGAAAGAAATTCAACGATGCGCAGGGCAAGGTCCAATGTGCCCGTGCCGGCCTCGGCCCCTGTTGGCGCGGCATTCGCGGATGGGTCGATGATCCTTCCCGAAGGGGTCAAAGCAACTCCTCATTTGTTTCATCTATTGAAACGATGTTTTGATAATAGAAACGATATGCCAGTGAGCTGCCGGGTGTCAATGGGGCGCAAGGACGATCCCTGCCGGTGCACTAACCCGCCATGGCCTCGGTTAAGACATAGCTGCAGGATGGCGGTATATAGGCGTCCTGGGTCCAGACGAACTGATCGCGGGTGACGCCCTGACTGGCGGCGGCGGTGTTGTCACGATAACCGCTTGTTCGGACCCGCTGCGATAGATGCAGGCGCATGAACACCTCGCCCATCAGCTACAAGCGCCACCGTTTTCCGCCCCAGATCATCGCCCATGCGGTGTGGCTCTACTCTCGCTTTCCGCTGAGCCTGCGCTTGGTCGAAGAAATGCTGCTGGAGCGCGGCATTGTCGTTTCCTATGAGACCATCCGTCGATGGGGACTGAAATTCGGCCCGGACTATGCCCGCCGACTCCAAAGGAAGCGTCCAGGCCCGAACGATATCTGGCATCCGGATGAAGTCGTCATCAGCATCGCCTGTAAGAAACATCGGCTTTGGCGGGCCGTCGATCAGGATGGATATGTCCTTGACGAGATCGTGCAGAACCGCCGCAACGCCAAGGCTGCCAAGCGATTGCTGATGCGCCTGTTGAAGGTCGCGAAAGCGACGGGTGGTCCTCCTTCCATTCAATGGAAAAGATCGCACCATCAAAGCCAGGGATCAAACAACTAGCATTGCCTGGCGGCGCAGCCGATTTTCAGATTTTGACAGGAGGGTTCAACTGCGCAGCGCGGACGGCCCGGAATAACGACGCCACGTCGATCTCCCTTGAATATATTACCAGGACTGCAAGCAGACCCGCGCTTGCTCGACCTTGTGACGACGGCCTTTGAACATGACAAACCCCGGAAAGAAGGAGCACTGTCATGCGGCCTTGACCTTTCCGAAAAGTTTGCGACAGAACCTGTCAACCCATGGGCTATACGGTCGTCACCAGTTGCGGGGGCAAATGCAGATACCGCGCCACCTTGCGCTTGGCGGCGATGTCGGCCCAGACCAGATTTACCTGCTCCGCGCTCAGCGCTACGGCCTCTCCTACCTCTACAGCCGGCACCGCATTGTTCAGGCCATAGAGGCATAGATCCATCTTCTGGTACGGAAGGGCGAAATAAAACTCCTCCTGCGTCTGCGCCAGTGAATAGGTGTCCGTTGTCGGCGGGCGACGGCGCACTTCCTCGGGAACGCCCAGATACTCGGCAAGCTGATAGACCTGCGATTTGTAGAGATGGGCGATCGGCTTCACGTCGGCTGCGCCGTCGCCGTTCTTGACGAAAAAGCCCTGGTCGTACTCCAGCCGGTTGGGCGTACCGATCACGGCGTAGTTCAGCCGGTCGGCGTGGAAATATTCCAGTTGCTTGCGCGTGCGCTGTTTCATGTTGGTGGCGGCGACGATGCCGAGATAGGCAGGCGCCGTCAGCCGGTGCTGCCGCGTCTCGCCGTCGGGGCTGCGCACCACCAGCGAGGAGATATTGTACCCCGCCGTACTCAAAGCGCTGGCGATCACCACCTTCGAAGTCCAGCCCGGCCCATAGTCCGACACCACCTCGCGGATGAAGCTATCCCGGCGCGTGTAGCATCCCATCGCCTCAAGCGTCGGACCGATATTTTCGACCTCGCCTTGCAGGCCTAATGCGCTTGCTACGGATTTGCCCAGCCGCAGGCTTTCCGGGTCGGAATCGTTTTCCGGCATGTACAGGCAAAAAACGTTCTGCGGCCCGATCGCGCGCGCCGCAAGGGCTGCGCAAACGCTGGAATCGATGCCGCCGGACAGACCCAGCACCAGGCCGCGCTTGCGTACCACGCCCCGCAACTGCGCGCGCAGCGCCGCCTCGATGCGAGCGGCCTCGGCTTCCACGTCGATGTCGAGCGTGCTGGCGCAAAAGGGCATGGTGTTCGTCACATTCAATCTCCTGCTGTGGCGGCAAGCCGCCGAATGACCTTGCCGCTTGCCGTCTTGGGCAACTCCGCACGGAACTCCACCGACTTCGGTACCATGAAATCCGGCAGGTTGCGGGCGCAATGGCGAATGACGACCCGCTCCGCCAGCGCCGGATCGGACGCCACGACCACCGCGTGCAGCGCAATGCCGAGGATTTCGTCGGGCACGCCGACGACCACGGCTTCCACCACGCCCGGACAGGCGTGCAGCACGGCTTCCACCTGGCGGGGTGCAACCTTTTCGCCCTTGATCTTCAGCATGTCGTCCCTGCGGCCAACGAAATACAAAAAGCCGTCCGCATCGGCACGAAAAAGATCGCCGGTATGCAACTGCTTTTCCCCCGGCTTCGAGCCGGGGCGCAAAGCGGCATACGTCGCTTGCGCGTTTTCCCAATAACCGCGCATCAGATGGGGCCCAAGAACGACGAGTTCGCCTACCGTCCCCGGCTCAACCGGCTGGCCCGCCTCATCCACGATCAGCGCCTGTGTGCCCGGAATGGCCCTGCCAACCGATCCCGCCCGGCGGTCGAGTTCTTCGGGCGGCAGGTAGGTGGCGCGCGCACACTCGGTCAGGCCATACATCGAATAGAGCTTCGCGCCGGGAAACAGCGTTCTCAAGCCATCCAGATGCACCGGCGGCAAGGGCGCGGCCGCGTTGGTGATGGTGCGCAAACCGGGCAGCGGCGGCGGCTCCTTCATCGCCAGAATGATCGCCGCCATGGTCGGCACCAGCGGCATGGTGGTGACGCCTTGTTCCTGCGCCGTTTCCAAAATGGCATGTGGGAAGGCAAAACTTTTTTCCAGAACGAGCGTCGCGCCTACACGTACCGCAACGACGAGTTGGTAGAGACCATAGGTGAAAGACAGCGGCAGCACGCTCAGCACGACGCCTTCGGCGGTTGCTTCCAGATAGGTCGCGATCGAACCCGACACTGCGTCCATGCTGGCATGCGCCATCATCACGCCCTTGGGCCGCCCGGTGGAGCCGGAGGTGTAGATGATCATGGCAAGGTTGGCATCCGCGCCAATCTCCGGCAACGCGCGTTCCGCGCGCGCACAACAATCCTCGAAGGTGATGCCGCCCTCTGTCGGCGCGTCTGATGCGCGCGCGGCAATGATCAGCGGCGCGTGCGCCAAGGCGGCGCCCGCCTCGGCGCAAAGGCCGGCGAACTTCGCCTGGGTCAGTACAGCGCGCGGGCGGCAGTCACGCATGACGAAACCCAGCCCGTCCGCCTTCGTCGAGGGATTGACCGGACAAAACACCGCGCCGGCCTTCAGCACGGCAAAGATGGCGACGGCCGTTTCCCAGATATTTTCCATGAAGACGACGACGCGGTCGCCCTGGCCTGTGCCATGGGCCAGCAGGGCGGCGGCGAGGCGATCGGATTTTTCGTCCAGATCGGCATAGCTCAGCCGCGCGCCATCCGCGACGATGGCGGTCTTGTCGGGATTAGCCGCCGCGCTTTGCCGCAGCAATGCCTCGACACGCATGGCCGCTTCTCAGCCGGCCATCACGCTTGCGCGCCTGCCCGCGACGAATGCCGAGATGCGCGCGATGGAATCGAGATTGGCCGGCACGATGTCGGCATCGGCCATGGTGATGCCGAAGCGCTCCTCGAGAAAGGTCACCATTTCCAGGATGCCGGTCGAGTCGACAAGGTCGGCGTCGATCAGCGACAACTCGTCGCCAAGCGCATAGCCTTCATCCCCGAAAAGGAAATTTTCGACGATGAAGGCGCGGATATCGGTATTGATGGGGTTGGACATGGCAAGGCCTTTTTCGATCGGCGGTGGTGGGTTAGGCAGTGGGCTCATGAAGGCTACGGCCGGTTGGATTGGTAAATTCGTGCGACCAAAGTTGCGTGGAAAGCATCCCTACGAAAGCGGCGTTGTCGCGAAAGCCGCCGATGGCATTGCGGCGGGCTTTTTCCAGGAGCTTGGCGGCCGCCTGCGGATTGAACAGGCCGTTCGCGTTGATCGCCTCTGGCGAGAACAGTTCGGCCGCATAGAGGCCGGTCTGGCCGCCGAAAGCGCTGCTGTCAGGCGCGCGATAAGGTTGCTTGGGTCGCTCGCTGATCGACGGCGGCAACAGGTCGGCAGTGGCCTCGCGCAAAATATGCTTTTCGCGCATGCCGCGCAACTTCAGGCCTGCGGGAATGCGTGCTGCGAATTCGACCAGCCGGTGATCGAGGAAAGGAAAACGCGTCTCGACCCCATGCGCCATCGCCATGCGGTCGCCTTGGCTGGACAGGATATAGCCGGGTAGCAGAAAGCTGGTCTCGATATATTGGGCCTGATGCAAGGGATGCCAGCGCGCGAAGGCCTCGGGCAGCGATGCCGCCAGTTCCTCGGCCGCGTCATAGCCGCCGATAGTTTCGCGCAGGCCGCGAGAGAAAAACATCTTGGCTCCCGCCGTGGCGCGGATGCGCGGCCGGTGCGAAAACAGCGGATCGCCCAGCGTATCCGCACCCGCACCGAAGAAGGCGTTGAGATATTCCGGCGTCTGCTGCTGCAACGAGGGCAGATAGGGATAGATCCGGCGGAAAAGATGCGGGCGAATTTTGGAGTCAGGCTGGCGCGCGCAGAAGCGGCGGATGCGGGCTTCCTTGAACAGGTCGTAGCCGGCAAAGACTTCGTCCGCGCCCTCTCCCGACAGCGCTACCTTCAGCCCCTCCCGGCGCAACAACTCGAACAGCAGATAGAGCGGCGCGGGCCCGGTGCGCAGCACTGGCCGCCCGATATGGCGCACCACTGAAGGAAAGACACGCGCGATGTCGCTGGGGCCGCAGGAGATGGAATGATGACGCGAGCCCAGCGCCTGCGCCATGATTGCCTGATAGGGGCTCTCATCGAACTCTGCATCGTCGAAGCCAACGGCAAAGGTGCGGAAGCCCGTCGGGGCCATCCGCACGGCCAGCGCGGATACGATCGAAGAATCGAGGCCGCCAGATAGCAGCGATCCGACCTCCACGTCGGCGCGCAGGCGGATGCGGGTCGCGTCTTCCAGCAGCGCGCGCAGTTCCTCCGCGACCTCGCCTTGCGAGCGTGGATCGGGGACACCGCCGTCGTCCGGAAAATCGAGCGCCCAATAGGGCCGGATGTGAGCCGCGCCACCCTCGATGGTCATCATCTGGGCCGGCGGCAGCTCCGAAATGCCCTTGAAAGCGGTGCGCGGTGCGATCGGCGCCCAAAGCGTAAATATCTGGTCAAGGGCGATCAGGTCCATCTCCGCCTCGACACCCGGCACTTCAAGCAGCGCCTGCACCTCGGAAGCGAAGTAGAACGCGCCGCCACGCCATGTGTAGAAAAGCGGCCGCACGCCCATGCGGTCACGTGCCAACACCATGCGCTTGCGCTGCTCATCCCAGATCGCGAAGGCAAAATCGCCGTTGAGCAAGGATACGAAGTCCGGCCCCATCTCCTCATAAAGCTGGAGGATGACTTCGGTATCGCTGGAGGTGGCGAAGCGGCGGCCGCGCGCAACGAGCATTTCCCGCAGTTCGATGTGGTTGAAGATTTCGCCATTGTAGACGATGCGGACCTGTCCGTTGGCGGTCGCCATCGGCTGGGCTGCGTTGGACGACAGGTCGATGATCGACAAGCGGCGGTGTCCCAGGCCGACGCCTTCGCCGGTATGAATGCCCTGGTCGTCGGGACCGCGATGGCCAATGGACGCGCACATGCGCCGCAACAGCCCTGCTGCGTCATCGTCCGGCAGGCTTGCGCCACAAAAGCCGGCTATGCCGCACATGGTTCGCCCGATCGCATGGGGATGCCGCTAGTCAAAACTGTCTCCGATCAATCGCGACCAAGACTCGCCGGCGAAGCCGTTGAAGAATGCCTTGCCCGCGCGAAACGGCTCCAGCAGCGCTGGATCACGCGCATGCACCATGCTTGAGGAACCATGCAGAAAGATGAAGCGCCGGCCCAGCATGGCGTCGAGCAGCGCCGGCATCGTGCGGCCGCGCAGCGCCACCATGCCCCGCTCGCCGGCATGGGTGAGCATGCTGTCGATCACCGCGCCTGCCTGTCCAGGCGCCGATAATATCTGCAAGACGCGGCCGATGCGGCCTGGATCGCCATAGTAGAGAAACATCCCGATCGGCCGCCCGTCCCGCGCTATGACAGCCCGTCGAACCATACTGCCATAGAGCGCCTTGCGTCTGGACTCCACCACCCGGTAACGAAGGCCGGCATCGGTCCATTGCGGCCTTGCTGCGTATGCTTCGGTAAACTGCACGATAAGCGCCAGGGTTTCATCGTCGCCGGCATCCCTGTTGTGGAGCGCTTTGCCAGGCAGCGCGTGGCCGACATTGAACCATCGCGATTCCGCGCCGCGCCGGATCAGCGCGTCGACCGGAAGGGCAAAGGGCGCAAACAGGCGCGCCACCTTGGTCGTGTGAGCCGCCAGTTCCACAGCAAGACCCGCAGGCCTGATGACGCGAAGCCATTCGAGGCTATGATCGGGCAGCACGGTGGCACGCAACTTGCGCAACATGGTGGCGGAGGTATGGTTAGCCGTCTCTGTCAGCGAAATATCCTGGGGTCCGGACAAAAAAGCCCGCATCAGCCGTGCACCCGCAAAATGATCTCCAGCGCGATCGTCCGCGACCAGCGCGACCGCGACCGCGCCCCGCCGCGGCGTGTCTTCCACCAGCATCGGCAGTGGAAGCGCGCCGATGAAGCCGGAAACAATACCGTTGTCACCGATGTGGATCAGGGAATTGATTTCGGGATCCTGGTCCGGCCCGTGAAGAAACAGGCCCGCGAGATAGGCTTCCAGCGACGGGGCGGCCGGCCGGCCGGATTTGCGCAACAGGCGCTGAAACAGGCCGGCGACGGTCGCCAGATCCTCCGATCTAACTGCTCGAATCTCACCCATTTCTTGATTGCCGGAATACCCGGCAGTCCCCCACGTTTCCCACCCCGCCTATGTCCAGACCATTCAAACTAACTCGAGAACATCCAGACAAGAAGCAATTACGACGGTTTTTAATACATCTTCCTTAATAGGAACCTGTAAAATTGCGCCAAACGATAACCTGTATTGCGGGGCTTTGTCGCAAACCCGTTGTCAACCTTGGCTGTGGCATGAGAGTCCTCCATTTCAGAGGGAACGTGTTCATATTTTCAGGCCGCCATTTCAACCATTCGGTGATCCTGCTGTGTGTGCGCTGATATCTGGCGTACAATCTCAGCCTTCGGTATCTCGAAGAGATGATGGCCGAGCGCGGCATTCACGTCGACCATTCCACAATCCATCGCTGGGTCGTGCGCTTTTCGCCGCTGCTGCTCGAACGGTTCAACCATCGCAAGCGACCTGTCACCCGCAAATGGCATCTTGACGAGACCTACGTGAAGGTTCGCGGTCACTGGATGTATCTCTACCGCGCCATCGACAGCATCGGCGATACGGTCGAGTTTTTCTTCAGCGAACATAGCGATCTATCGGCTGCCAGACGCTTCATCCGCAAAGCGTTGAACCGTCATGGCCGACCAGATCGCATCGTCATCGACGGCAGCCAGAACAATCGGGAAGCGATCACCTTTTGCGATGCAGAGAATCGTCTACGAGATCGGGCGCGGCAACCGCTGAAGCGGCGATGTCACGGTAACGGCTTGTGAGGAGCCATGGCGATAGACGCACATGCATGAACAACTTGCCCATCAGCTACAAGCGCCATCGCTTCCCGCCTCAGATCATCGCCCGTGGAGTGTGGCTCTACTTTCGATTTCCGCTGAGCCTGCGCCTTATCGAGGAAATGCTGCTGGAACGAGGGATTGTCGTTTCCTATGATACGATCCGCCGTTGGGCAAAGAAGTTCGGCCCAGACTATGCGCGTCGCCTTCATCGCAAGAAGCCCAGTCGGAATGACGTGTGGCATCTGGACGAGGTGGTCATCACCATCGCCGGCAGGAAACACTGGTTGTGGCGCGCCGTCGACCAGGACGGCTATGTGCTTGACGAGATCGTTCAGAACCGCCCAATACCAAGGCTGCCAGGCGATTGTTGACCCGAATTCTGAAGAAGCAGGGTCTGCCGCCGAAGCGGATGATCACCGACAAGTTGCGCTCGTATGGTGCGGCGCGTCACCAGATCATGCCGAATGTCGAACATCGATCGCACAAGAGCCTGAATAACCGGGCAGAGAATTCGCATGTACCGCTGCGAAAGCGGGAGCGAACGATGCAGCGGTTCCGATCGCCGGGAAGTTTGCAACGCTTCGTCTCTGTTTTCTCAGCCCTCAGAAATCTCTTCGTTCCACCCGGTTCACAACGATCCGCATTCCAAATTCATCTGCATCGCCTCCAAGCGATCGCGGAATGGAAAGCCGTGACGGGAACCATGGCCTGAAATCAATCCGTAAGGCCGAATTCCCTCGGCACGCCCGAACGCAAGTTAAAGTGACATCGCCGTTCTCGAAGATCAATGGAAAGAGGTCGGGTCATCAGATGCTGGCCTCCACTCCAGCCAGCATCTTGAATCACAAAAATATCAAAACGTGAATCCCAAAGATTCACTCAATCAGTGAAACGCTCTAGATGAGCTTAGTCTTAAACGCACTGACACCGCCCGTGAACTTGAAAGTGGCCATGGACTTCCGAAGCGTGTCGGCTTCGCCCGGCGTGACCCTACGCACTCGATCACGACTCGCATCGGCTGCTCTGGAAGAGGGGTAGGCGCAAGAGCACTAGAATCAAAGATGGTGTGTCGACTGAGATGCAGTTCAGTTCCCAACCGGTGTGACGCGCCAGATCCTGTTGCCGACATCGTCGGCGATCAACAGCGCGCCGTCGGCGGCGATCTTCACGCCGACCGGACGGCCGAGCGCGACGTCGTTTCCCACGTCGAGGAATCCCGTTAGGATATCGCGCGGAGGGCCGGCCGGCTTGCCGCCGCTGAACGGCACGAAGATCACCTTGTAGCCGCTGCGCGGCATGCGGTTCCACGAACCGTGCTGGCCGACAAAGGCACCGTTCTTTAGGTCCGCGCCCATCAGGTCGCCCTCGTTGAAGGTCAGGCCGAGCGATGCCGTGTGCGGCCCCAGCGCATAGTCGGGCTTCAGAGCCTTCGCCACCAGCGCCGGGTCCTGCGGTTGGACGCGCGCATCGACATGCTGGCCGTAGTAGCTGTACGGCCAGCCATAGAATGCGCCGTCCTTCACCGAGGTCATGTAGTCGGGCACGAGGTCGCTGCCGATCTCGTCGCGCTCATTGACCGCGACCCACAATTCGCCGCTCTCGGGATTCCACGACAGGCCGTTCGGATTGCGCAGGCCCGACGCGAACAGCCGGCTCTGCTTGGTCGCGAGATCGATCTCCAGCACCGCGGCGCGGTTGACCTCCTCGTCCATGCCGTTCTCGCCGATATTGGAGTTCGAGCCGACCGTCGCATATAGCTTGGTGCCGTCCTCGCTGGCGATGACGTCCTTTGTCCAGTGATGGTTGCGCTGTGCGGGAAGGTCGACGATGTGCTCGGCCGGCGCGGTGATCTCCGTCGCACCGTCCGCGTAGGGAAACGCCACGATTGCATCGGCGTTGGCGACGTAAAGCTTGCCATTGAGAAGAGCCATGCCGAAGGGCGAGTTCAGGCCAGTCAGGAACGCAGTCTTTGTCTCCGCGACACCGTCGCCGTCCTGGTCGCGTAGCAGCGAGATGCGGTTGGCGCTCGGCACTTCCGCGCCGGCCTTGCTCATGAAGACGCCCATGAAGAAGCCGCGGATGCTGAAACCGCCTTCCTTCCCTTCTGGCGGCTTCGATTCCGGCTTGTTGCTCTCGGCGACAAGAACGTCGCCGTTCGGCAGGACATGGATCATGCGCGGATGGTCGAGACCGGCGGCGAATTCGTTGACTTTGAAGCCCGACGCCGCAGTCGGCATCGTCCCGTTCGGGAAGGGCGTGGCTTTCGCGACATGGACCGTTGGCAACAGCGTCGGATTCGGCTCCGCCAGCACGGGATCGGGACCGTAGGTGTCCTCGATCGCCACGGTCGCTTCCTCGCGTGACAGGAAGAACACCGCCGCGCCGGCAACCACCACCACGACGATGACAGCGAGAAAGGCAAGAAGCAGCGTTTTCATGGGAAATTCCTCAAGACACGGCGATATGGCTTAACGCCGCCCGTCCACTTCAGTTGCGGGCGAGATCGGCAAAGCGGAGAAATAGTCGGCAAGTGCGGTGATATCCGCGTCGGTCAGGCCCTTTGCGGCATTCGCCATCAGGTGATGGAAGGGGGTGCCGCCGCGCGTGCCGGAGCGAAACAGGTGCAACTGGCTGGCGATGTATTCCGCCTTCTGCCCGGCGATGCGTGGATAGAGCGGGTTCGCATTTTCCATCCCGTGACAGCCGAGGCAGGCCGGCACGCCGTCCCGCGGGATACCCGCGCGGGCGATCTCTGCGCCTCTAGACTCGTCATCTGCGCCCGTCGCTACACCAAGAGTCGGCGGCAGGGCCGCGAAGTACCGCGCCAGTTCGGGCAATAGCGCGGGATCGACGGCGTCGGATGCGACGCCCATGATCCCGCTTGCGCGGCGCTCGTCGACATAGGCGTGCAGGCTTTCCAGCAGATAGGCTTCGCTCTGCCCGGTCAGCAGCGGCGTCATCGGGCTGCGTCCGACGCCGTCCGCTCCATGACACCGGCTGCACTCGGTGATGGCGGCGTCTAGCTTTGTCGGGTGCAGTTCTGGCGGCTCGCCGCCATAGGCGAGGTCGCGATACTGCGCCGCGTCCATCGACGGCAGGTCGCGCAGGAAGGCGACCATCGCCCAGACCTCGTCGCCGCGGTCCTGCGTCGGCCAGGCAGGCATGCCGGTGAACCTTATGCCATGCATGACGATGCGGTACAGTTCGGCGTCGTTCCATTCCGAGACCTTGCCGCGCAGGTCCGGTGGTTGCGGCAGCATCCGCATCATGGCTTGCGTCCGCGGTTCGCCCGGCGCGCCATGGCAGATCGCGCAGCCGCGCGCGTAGTGGCCCGCCGCCGGCTGGATCGACTCGTTCGGAAGGCGCTCCGGCGGATCGACCGCGAGCGCATAGGTGCGCACCGCCGAGCGCATGGCGAAATGCAGGAACCAGTCGGTGATCTTCCAATGCCCGCTCGACGCGCCGACATTGAAGAAGCCGATCCAGGCGAAGATCAGCCCCGCGATCGGCAGGATCGCCAGCGTGATTGCGATATGCTTCCAGTGGATGCGCATCATGTCGCCACCCTCGCGGGTTCGCGCAGCGCGCGCGCCAGCAGCGCGACGCCGCCGGCCAGATAGACCGCCGCGCCGATCAGCAGCATTACCACGCCACCCAGTTCCTGGTCCTGCGCCGCCGTCAGCGTCACGCCGAAGCAAGTCACGTCGCCGAGGCCATAGAGCGGCCGTGGACTGAGTGCCAGCAGCGCGCCGAGCAGCGTCATGTGAACCGATGTCAGCAGTAGCCCGAACGCCCCGGCCAGTGCACTCTTCGCGCCCTCGCTGCCGATGCAGACGATCCAGAGCAGCAGTCCGCCCGCGAGGAACGACGCCTGTTCCGCAACGCCCGCCAACCCCGAACGCTCGACCAGCGCCCGCGCCGCCGGTGCGTGCCAGCCCCAGACGATCAGCAGTTCGAGCAGCGAGGCGATCACCGGCAGGGCGACGAGCGAATGCATCGGGAGCCTGCGCCAGATCGCGTCCGGGAGACCGATGGCGATCAGCGGCGCGGCGATCGCCACGACGCCCATATGCGCCAGCATGTGAGCGGTGAACGACTGGCGCCAGTCGCCCAGCAGGGGACCGAGCCAGATCAGCGCCAGCAGGAAGAGGCCCGCGATAAGCGCGGCGCGCCTCATCGCACGCACTCCGAGATGAACAGTGCCGGCAGCGCGACGAAGATCACCGCGACGAAGCTGAGACAGGACAGGAGAAGCGTGGCGAAACCCTGAAAATGCCGGCGGTCGGTCGGGGTCGGATCGTCATGCGGCGGCTCGTCCGATCCGAATCCCCATTGCCTCCAGGCGAGGAAGCCTGACAGCGCGATCAGCACCAATGCCACCAACGTACCCGCCGCGATGGCGATGCGGACGGCTTCGAGGCTGGCATCCAACTCCGCCTGCTTGGCGCAGAAGATCGCGGCGGTGACGTAGCAGAACAGGAAATGCAGCGCCCAGATCATCGGCGCGGTGAACAGCGTCCAGAGCGTCTCGATCTCTTTCGGGACGATCCGCATCTCAGCCCGCCAGCGGAAACAGGCCGACGACCACGAAGGTCGTGAAGGCGGTGACAAGCATGAAATGCCAGTAGAGCGCGACATTGTGGATGTCGATGTCATGTGCCTGCGTCAGCCGTCCGGCGAAGCTGCCGGCGAGGCAATAGAGTTGCATCACTGCGCCCACCGTTCCGTGGACGAGCGTCCAGATCACCAGCACCCAGACGATCGCCGGGTAGACATGCGCGGTCGGGTCCATGGCGTGCGACCACGGGCCGTTGAAGCCGGCGAGCGAGGCAAGGACGGTGAACACGGCCGCTGCCGCAAGCGATCCGCGCATGCCCCAAATCCGGCCGGCGTTGTTCAGTTCGCGCGCAGCCACCGTCGCGACCCAGGCGGCGGCGAACAGCGCAAGCGCGATCATCGGCCAGACATGGCCCGGACCGGGGATGCCCGCGGTGAAGTCGGAATGGATCGTCCAGTAGAAGAAGTAGCCGAAGATGAGGCTGCCGAACGCCGTGCCGTCGCCGATCATGGTGATGAACATCGCCCACCAGCCGACCGACGCTGGTCCTGACGCGTAGAGTGGCAAGCTGAGGCCAAGCCCGGCATCCTTCTCTGGCTTCTCGGGAATCTCCGCCGTGTGCGTCCAGAGCCAGTAGATGATCGCACTGAAGGTCAGCACGCCGAAGCCGATCGTCAGCGCCCACCAGTGGAAGGTCATCGCCACGAACACGCCGCCGAGCGACGCAGCCGCCACCATGCTGCCGATCGATGTCGCGCCGACACGCAGGATCTGGATTGGTTCGGCGTCGAGCACGCCGGTGATCATGGCCTCACGCCGGCCCTCCCTGGCGTCCGGCAAATACCATTGCCCGTCGTTCACCTGGCGCGACAGGTCGGGCTGGTCCCACAGCGGATAGCGGCTGGAGACCAGTGGGATCGACCGGACGCCCCAGTTTTCCTCCGGCTCGTTGATCCATTCCAGCGTGCCGGCGTTCCAGGGATTGACCTCGCCCTTCTGCTGCCTGTGCTTCGGCCGCAGCACGTCGAACACCACCACCAGCACGCCGGCGGCGAAGATGAATGCACCGATGGTGGAAACCAGATTGAGCAAGTTGAGGCCGAGCTCGTCCGGGTAGGTGAACACCCGCCGCGGCATGCCGCGGAGGCCGGTCAGGTGCATTGGGAAGAAGGCGACGTTGAAACCGACGAACATCAGCCAGAAGGCGAGCGTTCCCAGCCGGTCCGACAGTTTTTGCCCGCCGATCAGCGGGTAATAATAATAGATGCCGGCGATGATCGGAAACAGCATGCCGCCGATCAGCACGTAGTGCAGGTGCGCAACGATGAAATAGGTGTCGTGCGCCTGCCAGTCGAACGGCGCCAGCGCCACCATCACGCCGGTCAGACCGCCGATGATGAAGATCGCGATGCCGCCGGTGCCGAACAGCATCGGCGTCGAGAAGATCACCCGGCCGGCCAGCATCGTCGCGAGGAAGACGAAGATCTGCACGCCGGTCGGGATGGCCACCGCCTCGGATGCGGCGGAGAAGAATGCGAGCGAAATCTGCGGCAGGCCGGTCGCGAACATGTGGTGAACCCACAGGCCGAAGGACAGGAAGCCGGTACCCACCGCGGCGAGCACGATCCACGAGTAGCCGACGATGGGCCGTTGCGAGAAGGTCGGCACGATCATCGCCATCAGCGCGATCGCCGGCAGGAAGATGATGTAGACCTCGGGGTGGCCGAAAATCCAGAACAGGTGCTGCCACAACAGTGGGTCGCCGCCGCGCGTCGCGTCGAAGAACGGCCAATCGAACATCCGCTCCAGTTCGAACAGGATGTCGCCGGCGATCAGCGGGGGAAAGGCGAACAGGATCATCCCGGCGACGATCAGCAGGTACCAGGCAAACAGCGGCATCAGGTTGATGCGCATGCCTGGCGCCCGGCACTTCATTATACCGACGATCAGCTCGACGGCCGCCGCAATCGAGGCCACCTCGATGAAGGAGAGGCCAAGCAGCCAGATGTCGGCGCCAATGCCGGAAAACTCCTTGTCGGTGGCGAGCGGCGGGTACATGAACCAGCCGGACGAAGGCGCCGCATCGAAGAAGATCGAACCGCAGACGAAGACACCGCCGATTAAGAAGCTCCAGAAGCCGAACGCGCCTAGCCGTGGGAATGGCAGTTCGCGCGCGCCCAGCATCGGCGGCAGCAGGAAGATCGCCACCGCCTCGAAGATCGGCACGGCGAACAGGAACATCATTACCGTGCCATGCAGTGTGAAGGCCTGATTGTAAAAATCGGCAGACACGAGGTCGTTGTCCGGCACCGCCAGTTGCAGGCGCACGATCAGCGCCAGCACGCCGGCGAACAGCATGAAGGCGAAGGCCGCACCCGCGTACCAGAGGCCGATCTGCGTGTTGTTGACGCTGGTCCAGTAGCGCCAGCCACTTGGCGCGGCCCATACGGTGCGCAGCTGCTCCTCCTGCGCCAGGCGCTCGGCGTCGGGCAAACGGGGCGCCGGCTCGGTCATTGCAGCCCTTTCAGATAGGCGGTGATCGCCGCGATCTCCGCTTCCGGCAGCATGCCGAACGCCGGCATCTTCGATCCTGGCTTGATCGTGTCCGGCGCGGCGATGAAGCGCGAGATCGTCTCTTCCGTATTCGGCAAGATTCCAGCCCCCAGCGTCAGGCGGGAGGCGAGATGCGACAGGTCGGGGCCGAGCGTCCCTTGCGCTTCCGTGCCGTCGACCCGGTGGCAGGCGCCGCAGCCATTGCGCAGGAACGCCTCCGCACCGGCCGTCGCACCGGCGGACGGCTTCGCCTCGCCGGCGATCCATGCGTCGAATTCGCCCCGCTCCATCGCCACGGCCGCGAACGCCATCAGCGCATGCGACGTGCCGCAATATTCGGCGCAGGGCGCGCGGTATGTTCCGGTCTTCGTCGCCAGCAGCGACAGGCGGTTGGTCCGACCGGGGATCATGTCCATCTTGCCGCCAAGTGCGGGGATCCAGAACGAATGGATGACATCGTCGCTGTTCAGCGTAAACGCTACCCGCTCTCCGACCGGCAGCCTGATCTCATTCGCCGACGAGACCGTCTCGCCACCGGGCAAATGATAGACGACCTTCCACCAGAACTGCTTGCCGGTGACCTCGATGCGCAATGCCGGCTCGCCAGCGTTTGCAAACGGCCTAAGCCCCGGCATCAGCCACAGGGCGTAGGACAGCAGTAGAAGCAGGGTGACCACCGGAAAGACCACGCCACCCCAGATGATGAAGCGGTGCGCGGCCGCCTCGTCGATCGACGCGCTGCGCCGGCGCGAAGCAAACACGAACCCGCCAACCACGGCGGCCCAGATGACCGCGCCGCCAGCGACCATCGCCCAGAACAGCGTCGCGACCTGTTCGCTTTCGGCTCCGCCCGGCACAAGGGAGGATTGCGGTCCGGCGCAGCCGGACAGGAACGCCATTCCCGAGAGGATCGGGACGACGTAAGAACGTTGCCTTTGGCCTGAAAACGGTGCTCGTCCGATGGAAACCCCCACGCCTGCGCCGCACAGCGGCGTCAAGCGCGAACTCGTCACGGTGGAAAAGGTTCCGCCGTCAGGACACGCCGGGAGTTAAATTGCGGCAGCCGCCGCGCCAGATGCGTTGCTCACCGCCATCTCGATCGTCTCGCTGACCTTGTCGAGGTCGACGGCTCGCAGTGGCAACTCGTCTATGCTTGGACGCCGAATGCCGCTTCAACCGTCGTCATTAGCTATACGCTTTCGCGTCGGTTCAAGCCGCTAAGCGACCTCAACGAATGGGCGGCTCGGCATCCCTCAATATCCAACCGATCCGAACACGCTCGGCTATGCCCAAGAAACCAGGCCATACGATCCGACCCGTGGCGTGTTCGCCTACGCGCCGGACTATGCCAGGTATGCAGAACGGCTTCCCCGCCATAACTGACGCGGTGCGCACTGTCGACCAGCGCGGTGTGCGTCGCCTGTCGCCGTTTACGATACCGTCCTTCCTGGTGAACCTCGCGGCAGGCCACATCTCAATCCGCCATGGCTTCAAAGGCCCGCTTGGCGCGCCGGTGACGGCGTGCGCGGCCGGCATCCAGGCGATCGGCGATGCGGCTCGTCTTATCCGCGCCAACGAAGCCGACATCGCTGTATGCGGTGGCACGGAAGCATGCATGAACATCGTCAGTCTCGGTGGTTTTGCCGCGGCACGCTCTCTTTCGACCTCCTTTAGTCACCGTCCTGATGAGGCTTCCCGACCGTTCGACTGACCAACAGCCTGGCGCAGAAACGAAAATTTCAAAGCTCCCTTGAAACGGAGACACTCTCCAATTATCTGCGACCCTATGAGGGGTCAAGACAAATCAGCCAGTCGAGACGTTGATGCAGGGACCGGCGTTCAGCGGGCGGACGCCAGGCGCAATCGCGGGCTTATCCTCGATTCGGCGAAGGCGGCTTTCGTACGCGACGGCGTCAATGCTTCGCTTGACGAGATCGCTCGCTCCGCAGGCGTCGGGCCCGGCACGCTCTATCGCCATTTTCCTTCGCGCGAACATCTGCTCTGCGAAGTGCTGCACGAACGGCAGGCAGTTCTTCTGTCCCGGCGCGACGAAGCCCTGGCGCTGCCCGGTTCAGCCGATGCGCTTCGCATGTGGATGAGGGCGCTCAAGGAATACCTCAGCGCCTTCAACGGCCTCCCCCGGCCGTTCATCGACGCCTTCGAAGCCCAGGCGTCGCCTTTGGCCGTCACCTGCCGGACGCTCGTCACGATAACCGGCGAGTTTCTGTCGCGCGCCCAGTCCAAAGGCGCAGCCAGGCAATCGGTTTCCGCGCCGGCGCTGTTCCTCAGCGCGCTGGGCGCGGCCTTCGTTGACGACAAGGCTGGTGACTATGGCACGACCGCGCACCTGATCGAGGAGATACAGGCCTTCGGCTACCTCACCTGCGGCCCGGCTGCGGGCGCATCCGATCCGTCCGATCCATTCGGTCCAATTCGCAAAACTGGAGTATCGCATGATTGACAAGCCGATCCGTGTCGGTTTCATCGGCCTTAATCCCGGCATTCACTGGGCCGCGACGGCCCATATCCCGGCTCTGACGGCCCTGCCGAACGACTATCAGGTGGTCGGCGTTGCAAACACCAGCCTTGCCAGCGCGAAGAAGGCCGCCGATGTATTCGGTATGCCGCATGCCTTCGAGAACGCGCAGGCGCTGGTCGATTCGCCCGAGGTCGACCTCGTCGTCGTCACCGTTAAGGTGCCGTATCACCACGAACTGGTGACGGCGGCGCTGAACGCGGGTAAGCACGTCTATTGCGAATGGCCGCTGGGCAACGGACTAGCCGAGGCACGCGAACTCGCCGATCTCGCCGAGGCGAAAGGCGTGGTGGCCGCCGTTGGCACGCAGATGCGCGTCGCCCCGGAGGTGGAATATCTGGGCCAGCTCATCGCTGACGGCTATGTTGGCGAGGTGCTCTCGACGACGCTCGTCGGCAGCGGCGGTCAATGGACAGCAGAGACCGACGCTGCACACGCCTATCTCTACGACAAGAGCAATGGCGCGACCCTGCTCAGCATTCCGCTGGGGCACACGCTTGCCGGGATGCGCGAAGTGCTGGGTGGTTTCGGTGATATCTCCGCGCGCATGATCACGCATCGCAAGACCACGCATGTCACCGACACGGGAGAGACGATCCCAACGACCTCTCACGACCAGGTCCTTGTGCATGGCGCGCTTGAAAGCGGAGCGGCGTTCTCGATCCATTATCGTGGGGGCATGTCTCGCGGGACCAATCTGCTGTGGGAGATCAACGGCACGCAAGGCGACATCCAGGTGACGGGCGCGACCGGCCATGCCCAGATTGTGCAGTTGTCGATCCGGGGTGCCACTGGTGACACGAGCGAACTTGTCCCATTGACGCCGCCCGCCTCGGCCTATGACGGCTGGCCGGACAGTTCGGTCGCCCGCAATGTCGCCCGCCTCTATGCTTTGATCGCGCTGGATATTCGTTCGGGCACGCGCTCGGCACCCAGCTTCCGCGATGCCGTCGCATTGCATGAGACGCTTGATGCGATCGAACGTTCCGCTGACGGAAAGGAACCGAAATGACGACGCTCTCAATTCTTGAACTCGTCCGCGTCACGCAGGACACCGACGCCGGGACGGCGCTAAACAATGCGCGAGACCTTGCATCCCATGCGGAAGAATGGGGCTACAAGCGGGTCTGGGTGGCCGAGCACCACAACATGGCGGGGATCGCCAGCGCGGCCACGTCGATCGTCATCGCCCATATCGCCGGCGGCACCAGGACGATCCGGGTCGGAGCCGGCGGCATCATGCTGCCGAACCACGCGCCCTACATCATCGCCGAGCAGTTCGGCACGCTGGAGCGGCTCTATCCCGGACGCATCGATCTCGGGCTTGGCCGCGCGCCGGGCACCGATCAGATCGCCGTGCGGGCGATGCGGCGTTCTCCTGCCGCTTCGGAGCACTTTCCCCAGGACGTGCTGGAGCTCCAGGCGTTTCTTGCGCCTGCCGGCCCGGACCAGCGCATCATTGCCGTGCCGGCGGCCGGAACCAACGTGCCGCTATGGATACTGGGTTCAAGCAATTTCGGGGCGATGCTGGCGGCCCAACTCGGCCTGCCTTACGCCTTCGCTTCGCATTTTGCGCCCGACCTGTTGCTGCCCGCTCTGGAACTTTACCGCAGCCGCTTCAAGCCGTCCGAGCAGCTCGATCGGCCCTATGCGATGGCGGGCATCAACGTCATCGCCGCCGATACCGACGCCGAAGCCAAGCGGCTGGCGACCACCCAGCAAATGTCCTTCGCCGACATCTTCAGCGGCCGGCGCGGGCTGAGCAGGCCGCCCATCGACGATATCGAAACCTACTGGTCACCGAATGAGCGGGTGCAGGCCCTGCGCATGCTGGAGCGCTCGGTTGTGGGTTCCGTTCATACCGTGCGCTCGGAGCTGCAAGCCTTCATCGCGGAAACGGGCGTCGACGAGGTCATGATCGTCTCCGACGTCTATGACCATCAGGCACGATTGCACTCGGTCGAACTGATCGCCGAGGCGATGAAACCATGAAATCGTCTGTGGTTATCTCGCTGGCAGCGAAATCGGGTCTTCCTCATATGTGGAACGGGCCGGTTGGCAAGGTATTCTTTGCGCGAATCTCCGTCGGACGGTACAGCAATGGCGCAGACCTACTATTCGGCCCGGTAAGCTCAATGGCCGTTTGGGGCCGGTCTCAGCCGATCACGTATTTCATCGCCAATCACGCCCCACTTCACGATCTCTTGACTGGCCACCTAACTGCTTGTTGGCTTGGCTGCGCGCGCCTAGTCTATGGTAGCTCCGCCTCAACAAAATGCCGGCATCCCAGTCGGCGGAGGCGCAACGCGATAGCCAGCTCAAGATCAAGATAAGGAGAGCAAGCCATGGTCGCCTTCACCCTCAATGGCGAAGCCCAAACGCTCGACGTCGATCCGGAAATGCCGCTGCTCTGGGCGCTCCGCGATGTCATCGGACTGACGGGAACAAAATTCGGCTGCGGCCTCGCGCAATGCGGCGCCTGCACGGTTCACATCGACGGCACGCCGACACGCTCCTGCCAGACCATGGTCAGCGATATCGAGGGTGCCTCCATCACTACGATCGAAGGCGTTTCCGGCAAGGTTGGCGAAACGGTGCAGGCCGTCTGGACTGAAATGGACGTGCCGCAATGCGGCTATTGCCAGTCCGGTCAGATCATGTCGGCGACTGCTCTTCTGACCGAGACGCCCAAACCTACCGACGATGACATCGATTCGGCCATGAGCGGCAATCTCTGCCGCTGCGCCACCTATCACCGCATCCGCGCCGCTATCCACGAAGCCGCGCACCGGCTGGAGGCATGACCATGTTGCAGTTCCGTATGAAGAAAGAAGCCGTTCAGACGACGCGCCGCCAGTTTCTAATCGGCACGGCTGCCGCTGCCGGTCTCGCCGTCGGCTACCGGCTGATCGCTGCCGAACCGGCGCTGGCGCAATCGGCTCCTGCCGCAGCTGCGGCCAACCCGTTCCAGGCCTATGTCGAGATCACGCCTGAGAACAAAATCGTCATCCACTCCTCGCAGTTCGAAATGGGGCAAGGTTCGTACTTTGGCATCGCCACGCTTGTGATGGAGGAACTCGACGGCGACTGGGCGCAGGTCGACGTAATTGGCGGCGCGGGCAACACCGCGCTCTATGGCAATCTCGCCTGGGGCGGGGCCATGCAGGGCACCGGCGGCTCCACCTCCATGACCTCGTCGTGGGAGCGCTACCGCAAGGCGGGCGCAGCAGCGCGGACCATGCTGGTGGCGGCTGCCGCCAAGAACTGGAACGTACCGACCGGCGAGATCGCCGTTGCCGGCGGTGTCGTCTCGCATGGCACCGACAAGCGTGCCACCTTCGGCGAACTGGCGCAGGCGGCATCCAACATGCCGATTCCCAACGACGTGGAGTTGAAGCCGCGCGACAAGTGGACCCAGATCGGCTCGGACACGCTCAAGCGCTACGATTCGCACGGCAAGACCAACGGCACCCAGACCTACACGATTGATCTGAAAATGGACGGGCTGGTGACGGCCGTCATGATCCATCCGCCGAAATTCGGCGCCGAGGTTGCGAGCTTCGACGCCGCCAAGGCCAAGGCGCTGGACGGCATCGTCGATGTGATCCAGACGCCACGCGGCATCGCCGTGGTCGGCACCAATATGTGGACCGCGCTCAAGGGTCGCGATCTTGTGGAGGTGAAGTGGAACGAGGCCAAGGCCGAAAAGCGCGGCACCGCCGAGATCATGGTGGAATACAACAAGACCGCCGCTGGCCCGGCTGCAGCCACCGCGCGCAATGACGGCGACGCGGCAGGTGCTCTGGCAAATGCCGCTAAGGTCGTGGAGGGGCGCTACGAGTTTCCCTATCTCGCCCATGCCTCGATCGAACCGCTCAACGCGGTCGCCCGCGTCAATGAGGACGGCACCATCGATGTCTGGGGCGGACACCAGATGCCGGATATCTATCAGGCCGCCGCCGCGCAGGTCGGCGGCACGACGCCGGACAAGGTGAGGCTGCATGTGATGAAGACTGGCGGCAGCTTTGGCCGCCGCGCGGTCTCGGATGCCGATCTGATCGTCGAGGCGGTCGCTACGGCGCGCGCACTCGGCCCCGGCAAACCGGTGAAGGTGCAGTGGACCCGCGAAAACGACATGCGCGGTGGGCGCTACCGCCCAGCCTATGTCCATGCCATCAAGGCGGGTCTCGACAAGGACGGCAAGATCATCGCTCTTCACGACCACATCGTCGGCCAGTCCATAATGGGCGGCTCGCCGATGGCGGCAATGATCAAGGACGGCATCGACCCGACTTCCGTGGAGGGCGCAGCCAACCTGCCCTACGCGATCCCAAACCTGAAGATCGACCTGACGACGACCGACGTGAAGATTCCCGTGCTGTGGTGGCGTTCGGTCGGCTCGACCCACACCGCCTATGTCATGGAAACCTTCATCGACGAGCTTGCCGCCGCTGCAAATCGCGATCCGGTCGAGTTCCGCCTGTCGATGCTGGACGAGCATCCGCGCCATGCCGCCGTTTTGAAGCTGGCGGCCGAAAAAGCCGATTGGAACACGCCTTTGCCGGAAGGCCGCTTCCGCGGCGTCGCGCTGCATGAAAGCTTCTCAAGCTTCGTCGCCGAGGTGGTCGAGATCACTTACAAGAGTGGCAGCGACTTCACGGTTGATCGCGTGGTCTGCGCGGTCGACTGCGGCACCGCGATAAATCCCGACCAGATCCGCGCCCAGATGGAAGGCGGTATCGGCTTCGGGTTGGGAGCGATCCTGCAAGAAGAGCTCACACTCACGGGAGGCGTGGTGGACCAAGAGAACTATGACACCTACACGCCGCTGAGGATAGACCAGATGCCGAGCATCGAGGTGCATATCGTGGCGTCCGACGAGCCGCCGACAGGCGTCGGCGAGCCGGGCGTGCCGCCGATCGGTCCGGCGGTTGGCAATGCCCTGCGTGCCGCTACGGGCAAGACCATCCGCAAGCTGCCACTGGTCAAGAATCTGTCGGCGTAAGCAGGAATATGACATGGAACACGGCCGCGATGACGATCGCGGCCGTTATGACTTCCGGTTGGAGGCCGATCCATCTCGGTAGACTGGGACGTTTGGCCTTGGCCCTGTGCGCAGCTTCTCCCGCCCATATTTTCTGCGAGGAACAGCAACCACCCACTGGGCCCTTGCCGAGGCGTTCAGCAGCCGCTTTCCAAAAGTCACGCTCGATACCGAGCATGATATAGCCGATGCGCAGCCAGCCGGCGACGATCTGGATGATGCCGGCGAGAATGGTGGCGGCGAGCAGATATTGAAGCCCATGCTCGCGTACCAGCGCGCAGAACAGCACCGCGGTGGCCGCGGTGGCGGCCACCGGCGAAGGAAATGACGATGGCGATGACCACCGAGGCGTAGAGCCCGACGCGCGGATCGACACCGGCGATGATGGAAAAGCCGATGGCCTCCGGGATCAGGGCAAGGGCGACGACGATGCCCGCGAGCACATCGGCACGGATGTTGGAAAGCCAGCCACGGCGGATTTTTTCAATTGAGAACATCAAGGCACAATGCAGCTCTCGGTCGGTTCGCGGAGCGAGCCAGACTCTTGCAGGATGAGCTTTTTCTTGAGTGTCCGGCGGATCGGCGGCCGGAAGAGCCACCCGGAATTTCACCGGGTCCAGGATGAGTGCAAGTGGTCATTGCCACAATGATCGCTCGCTGACAAGCTGCGACGAGATCGAAAGAAATGGCGATTGTCTGGCGGCAAGGATGCGGCCTATGGCCTTGGACGCGAGCATGACGTGAAAGCAATACTTCCTACCGTGTCCGTCTTGTTGTTTTCCGTTGCCATTCTCGTCACAGGGAACGGTCTTCAATGGACATTGATACCGGTCAGGGCAAGCCTTCTGACTTTCGATCCGATTGAGATCGGACTGCTTGGTTCCTCCTATTATTTCGGCTTCGCACTCGGTTGCATCCTGGGCGGTCGCGTCATCCAGCGTGTCGGCCACATCCGTGCATTTACCGCGCTCACGGCGATCGCATCGACGGTCGTGATGATCCACACGCTCACCAACAATCCTGTAGCGTGGTGGGGCTTGCGGGCTGTGACCGGTTTCTGTTTCGCCGGCCTCTATCTCGTTATCGAGAGTTGGCTGAACGAGCGTGCGTCCAACGAGAACCGCGGTCTGGTCATGGGAACCTACACCATGATCAACCTGTCGGTGACGATCATCGGACAAATGATGCTGACCCTTGGCGATCCAGCGGATTTTCCGCTCTTCGCATTAGCTTCGATCCTGATTTCGCTCGCCGCGGTTCCGGTCGCGCTGACGGCGGCTCGCCCCCCTGCCCGCCTGATGCAATCCAGGCTGCGGCCTATCAAATTGTATTCGAAATCGCCGGTCGGGGTTGTCGGCGTCTTGCTTGCAGGTGTCGCTACGGGTGCGTTCTGGTCGCTCGGCCCTTCCTATGCAATTGCTTTCGGCGCGGACACTTCGGAAGTCGCAATTTTCATGTCGATCGCGGTTTTCGGCGGCGCTCTGGTACAATGGCCAGTTGGCCGGCTTTCTGACAACTTTGATCGGCGGATTGTTGTCATCGTGCTCAGCGGAGTGGGCGTGTTGACTGCCCTGACATTGGCGCTGGTCAATATTGAGGAACGAGCTGTCACCGCGGTTCTGGTTGCGGCTTTCGGCGCGTCCGCTATGCCGCTATATGCGATCTGCGCGGCCCACGCCTTCGATCACATCGAAGCTCAAGACACCGTCGAAACGTCATCGGGCCTGCTCCTCGCCAATGGGCTTGGCGCGATTGCGGGTCCGATCGCGGCAGCTTTCTTCATAGGGCCGGTCGGGCCCGGCGGGCTGTTCATTGCGACGGCAGCTGCGCATCTGACGCTGGCGGTTTTCGTTATCTGGCGGATGCGGATAAGTCAGCCGGTAACGAGAGAGCAGCGTAGCGAATTCGACCTTTCGACAACCGCGCCGACGATGGTGGCGCTGACGCCGAAGGAAAAAGCCGGTGAATGAACAGCTATCCACGCCTATCGAGAATAAATCCGGCCTCGTGAACGTAGCTATCAAGGTAGATATCGCCGTCATCGGCGCGGGACAGGCGGGCCTCTCCTCGGCCTATCACCTGCAAAGGCTCGGTCTCGTTCCCGGCGCCGACTTCCTCATCTTCGACCAGTCACCGCGCCCGGGTGGCGCCTGGCAGTTCCGCTGGCCGTCCCTAACCCTTACAACCGTCAACCGTATCCACGATCTGCCCGGCATGCGGTTCGAGGAGGCCGTCGACACTTCGGCCGACCAATTGAAAGCGTCAGAGGCCGTTCCCCAGTATTACACCGCCTATGAACAAGCCTTCGGCCTCAAGGTAGTGCGTCCGGTTGCCGTGAAGGTCGTCTGCGACCGGGGTGAGCGGCTGCGCGTTGAGACCGACCGTGCCGGCATGTACTCCGCTCGCGGGATCATCAACGCGACAGGCACGTGGACCTCGCCCTATATCCCCGACTATCCCGGAAAGGATGTCTTCAAGGGCAAGCAGCTTCACACGCGCGACTACCGGACGGCTGATGAGTTTGCCGGACAACACGTCATCATTGTCGGCGGCGGTATTTCTGCAATCCAACTCCTTGACGAGATATCGCAGGTGACCTCCACCACTTGGACAACCCGTCGGGAACCGGAGTTTCGCGATGCCGAATTCACGCCGGAAGCCGGGCGCGCAGCCGTTGCTCTGGTCGAGGACCGCGTTCGCAAGGGACTTCCTCCCACATCAGTCGTCTCGGTGACCGGCTTGCCCCTCACGCCGAAGATCAAGGCCATGCGCGAGCGCGGTGCCTTGAAGCGTTTGCCGATGTTTTCGCAGATCACCGAAAACGGCGTGCGCTGGCCCGATGGCTCCGAGCAACGCGCGGACGTCATCTTGTGGTGCACGGGCTTTCGCAGTTCGCTCGACCATCTTGCGCCGCTTCAATTGCAAGGAGAGAACGGGGGCATTGTGATGACCGGCCGGTTGACGACGCAGGCGGCTAAAGATGCCCGCATCCATCTCGTCGGCTACGGGCCTTCCGCTTCAACGATTGGCGCCCACCGGGCCGGCGCGGCCGCGGCGCGCGAACTGGCGGAGTTTCTCGATCTCTTGTAGTCGCTGGATTGTCGGTTGCGTACTCCACCGCGCCCGCCTTCCGCTTGTCTGAGTTGCTGCACCCAGCGCTTGGTGATCTTTGACATCAGATAAGGCTTTTAATCCGGTTTTGGATTACTGCGGAAAGCGCCTCTCAAGCCAAGCAATGGCTGCCGCGTTTAGTTCTTTCGGCTTTTCACACAGTGTCCAATGTCCCGATCCTACGATGAGCACAGTCTCAAGATCGGGCACATACTCGGCCATGCCTTCAGCCATGCCGGAAGTAAACGCGACGTCGTCTTCCGCAGTGATCATGAGCGATGGGACACGCGCCGTCTGGTCGACATTCAGGCCGGCCTCCCAATTGCGTGACAGGTTGCGATACCAATTGGTGACCGGGGTGAAGCCGGTCTCTTCGAAGCTCGATGCGAAGAAAGCAAGTTCTTCGGCATTGAGGATTTGTTCGCCAAACATCTCCGTCTCTGGCAGGCTCAGCGGCGTGAAGAAGGCCATCTGACGATATTCAGCCGGCAAGCTAAAGTAATCGGCCGGTGCGATCACGTTTTTCCGCACCATGGTACGGAAGCTACGCGCCGGATCCAGGGACAACAGCCGATCAGCTTCTTCTCCATCCTGAATCATGAGTACATACATGTCGGGGCTGTAGATCTGCCGCATCTGTTCCACCGGATCAACCCGTGGGTCGGGTTTGAAACCTGCCGGTGCCAAGCCATTTATCTGCTCCGGTTGCAGCCAGAACTGCCAGTGCGGAATGAACGGCGTGGTGATACTAATCACGCCCGCCGTACGCTCCTCGTAGAACAGGGCAATCTGCCAGGCAGGGATGCCACCCCGGTCATGGCCCAACCACACCGCCTTTTCCACATCCAGTGCGTCAAGAAGCCCAACGAGGTCGTCCGTAAGATGGGCGAGGTCATAGTCTTCCACGGCGGCGGGACGCTCGGTCAGGCCATACCCGCGAAGATCGGGCACAATAACGCGATAACCGGCGTCGGCCAGGGTTGAGATCTGGTTCCGCCAGGAGTGGGCGAGTTCCGGAAAACCATGGAGCAGCACGATCGCCGGTCCGGTGCCAGCCTCGTAAACCGCCATGCGGATGCCGTTTGTCTCGACATAATGCACGGGCGGCATGGCCGGAGCCAGGGCAAATGCGACGCCCTGACGGTAGATTGGCAGGGCCGTCGTCAGCGCCATGGCGCCGAGGGCCAAGAGTAGTGAGCGACGAGAGAGGTTCATTGTAATTGCCTTTTAATGGCTGGGGTTAGATCTGGCACCTGGGGCGATAGTTGCCTGCTCCACCGCGCCACCTGCTTCTTGGGTGATCACCCTAGCGAGCGGTAGGGAATGTAGCGGCACAGAAACTCCTGATCAGGCACCGATCTTGCGTAAGCATCCGGCGAAGCTTGCAATTCCCCAATCAGAGTGACGCTGCTATTTCAGTTCCGAGGACACGGCTGTGTTTCTGCGTTACTCCGTGGACAAGCGCTAGGCCACGAAAAGGGCCAGCGTTGTCCGTGTTAATGTACGACTATCGCGTTGGCAGTGATGATGAGGCAGGAGCGCAATTACGCCTCGCCGGATGGCCAGGGCGACGTTGATGTCTATCGCATGGGCGATGGCGGACCGGCTGCCGAGCTTCACGTCGCCGTCCAGCCGGGGCTGCCGGTTGCGCGTCAGGGCGCGGGCGCCGTTCACCACGTCGCGTCCCGCACCCCCGACATAAAGGCGAGCCGCGACTGGGCGGCAAGGCTTTCGGAATTCCGGGTTCCCAATTCCGGCGAGGTCGAGCGCTATTATTTCCGCTCGCTCTATTTCCGCGAGCCCGGCGGAAATCTGTTCGAGATCGCCACAGACGGTCCGGGCTTCACCGCCGACGAGCCGTTGGAAAGCCTTGGCGAACGCTTCGCCCTGCCGCCGTTCCTCGAAGGGCAGCGTGCCTCGATCTAGGCGAAGCTGAAGCCACTGGGTTAGATCGATAATAACAGCACAGGCCCGTGACACCCGTCACGGGTCGGATTTTTGGAGTATCCTTCCATGAACACAATACTTGGACTCTCCGACAGCCTGCGGCGCGGCTCCTTCAACGCCGGTCTGCTCAGGGCAGCCGTCGAATTGGCGCCCGCAGGCATCACCATCGACATCGGATCGATCCGCGACGTGCCGCTCTACAATGCGGACGACGAATCCGCCAACGGTATCCCGGCAGCCGTACAGGCGCTGAAGGCCAAACTCCTCTCGGCCGATGGCCTGCTTCTGGTCACGCAGGAATACAACAACGGCATCCCCGGTGTGTTCAAGAACGCGATCGACTGGATGAGCCGACCGGCCAGCGACATAGCCCAACATTTCAGGGGCAAGCCGGTAGCTATTCTTGGGGCATCGGCAGGCGGATTCGGCACCGTGCTCTCCCAGAATAGCTGACTGCCGGTGCTTCGAACACTTGGTACGACGAATTGGTCGGCGGGGCGCATGCTTGTCGCGCGCGCAGGCTCGTTGTTCGACGCAGACGGCAATTTGACGGACGAAGCGACGCGCGTACGCCTTCGCGAATTCGTGGCCGGTTTTGCCGAGTTCATCGAAAGCTCGCGGCCCGCACGCCGCTAGAACTTCGGTTCTTCTCCCGGTGCGACGGTCATGACATCAGCCCAGTCCGGGTGCTTGCGATGCTGCGCCCGGACATAGGGACAGATCGGAACGATCCGAAAACCGTTCTTGCGCGCATCCTCGATCATGTAAATGACCAGCGCGGGCGCGACGCCGGTGCCGCGCATCGTTTCCGGCGCGCCGGTGTGGTCCGCGCTGATAAGGTTCGGGCCACGGTTGGTGAAGGTAATCTCGCCTTCGCCTTCCACGCCGGCAATGCGGGCCACGTAGCGCCCATGCCGGCCGTCGCGCTGTTCCCTCGTGATCTCGATATCAGGCATTGCGTCCCCCTCCTTCGTTGCCAAGCCAATCGCGGGCAATTCTCTCGTCATCATCAGTCAACCCGTGACCACCGGGAAGCGACCGATGCTCAATGCTGGCGCCCTGCGCTTCAAGCCAGGCAATGAGCGCCGGCGCATTCGCCCCGCAAGGATCACCGTTGCCGCTGATGACCAGGACGTCGGTTCCCTTGAGGTCGGACGGCGGTAGCGGGTCGAGCACCGGCGTCGACCGCAAAAGGATGGCGCGTTGTATCACGCCGGGATGCAGGCCCGTCACAGCAGCGGCGAAGTTCGCACCGTTCGAATAGCCGAGAAAGGCGATGCGGGCCGGGTCAAGACCATAGCCGGAAACTGCACCTTCCATGAAAGCGGCAAAGGCTTCCGCTTCAGCCCTTATGTCGGCCTGATCGAAAACCATCATCGACAATCGCCGGAACCAGCGCGCGATGCCTTCCTCATGACTGCGGCCGCGTATGCCGAGCAACGTTGCACGGGGCGCAATGCGATGGCCGAGCGGCATCAGGTCGGCTTCACTGCCACCGGTCCCGTGCAGGAGGACGAGCGTGCTTCCGTCCGGATCGTCCGGCGTATGGAAACGATGCACGAAGGGCAGGTCGCGTTTCGGCAGGCGCGGCTCGCCCGGCATGGAGAATTGCGGCAGCATGATCTTTAAGTCCTCGGATTGGGCTGCGTCGCGCGGCGGCACGAACAAGATTTCACCCAGATGGCCCGGCGGTTCGTCCACGGCAAAGCCCGGCCCGTCGGTCGCCAGTTCAAACAGTGTTCCACCCGGTTCACGGACATAGAGCGAGGTGAAATACTTGCGGTCATGTATCGTCGTCGGCGACGAATTCAGGGCCGCCAGATCGGCTTCGGTCGCCCGCACGGCCGCAATATCGGCGGCGCGGAAAGCGACGTGGTCGGCGGTGCCGGTTCCGGGGATGCCTGGCACATAGCCGCTTGCATCGCGTACGTCCACGGCATCGGCATTCGACACCATGCGCTGGACGTTTCCGGACACGGGGCCTGCTTCGTATCCGAAGCGGCGCAGAAATGTGGTCGTCTGCTCCGGCTCGTCGGTGAGGATCGTCACGGCGCGCAGCCGGCCTGCCGGCGTTTCGGGCCGGGCCGAAGCCGTCTGTTCCATGGTGCTCACGCCCACCAGCTTGACGATGAAGCCGTCCGGGTCCTTCAGCCGCAATACCGGTTCGCCAAACTCGCGCACCGGCCCCTCGACCGTTACTTTCTGGTTCAGCGCCCGCACCAACCAGTCGCCGATGTTGGCGGCAGGCACCGCGAAAGCGATTTCTGAAACCTGGCCGGTTCCGACACGACCCGGCGCGCCGTCCTGCCAGACAAGGAAGGTGACCAGCGAGCCGGGCGAGCCTTGGTCATCGCCGTAAAACAGATGCAATTGCTGGCCATCTTCATAGCCGCCGGTGCGCTTGACCAGTGAAAGCCCGAGGAAGCCGACATAGAAATCGACATTCGCCTGCACGTCGCGCGTGATCAGCGTGACATGATGCATGCCGTTGGAGATTGGATATTCCATGCCTCAAGCTCCGATGTGCGCTGCCGTATGGCAGCGCATTACCATGTAGTGCGACAGCACCCCCAAGCCTTTTCTATAGGCCAAGCCTTTTCTATAGACGGGCCCTTTTTATAGGGCAGACCGCTTCTGCACAGCGCGATGGACGGTCGATAAAAATAGAGAGCAGCGGGACAGCCCCGCCGCTCTGTTGAGGAAGTCTTTCGACACCCGGTCAATTTTCAGGGCATCGAAAGGGAAAGGAAACGAAATGCCGTTTCCAGTCCGGTATTAGTTGTTGCCCCAGTGCGTGCGGCTATCGGCCGTATCGGCGACCGGCTGACCGACGTAGACGCTCGGGTTAACCGAGGACTTCACCGAGGACGTGTAGGTGCTGTCGACATTGGTCGAGGACTGGGCCGACGGCGCCTGAAAATGGTCGCTCGCTGCGAAAGCGCTGCCAGCGGCAACGAGGAGAGCGGCGGTGGTGAGAGCAATGGTCTTCATTTTAAAAACTCCAGATTTTCATTCCTGTCCGTCAAACGGCGTGTCTTGGGAGGAAAGCGCGTTGTTCGGACAACCCCGATGTGGGAAAGCGGGGGCGTGGTTTCCAGTCACGAAAATTTTCCGTCTGGACCAAGAGTCCGGTGGTTGAAATTGTGCGACCGGCTCCCTCCGTCACAATGTTCTCACGCCTTTTCAATCGATTGAAGGATTGCTGTATCAATAGAGGAAAATGGTTTCCGCTCCGGTGTTCACCCCGTCCTGCACACATCGTCAACAGATCGGACGTAAGTCGGCTAAATACTAGCCGGCAAAACTATTGAAAGGCGGATCGCGAGCAAAACCCGCAGCTTGAATGCCGCGGGCCGCGTCAGAATCATCCGCAAAACCAACCGGCGATGCCGGCAATTTATCCGTTTTGGTCGGCGTGTCGCAGGTAGTCGGTCGCGATCTCGATCATGCGCTGGCGCGAAAAACTGGGGCCGTGGCCACCGTGGCCGATGCGGATCGGCAGGTCGAGCAGGCGCTGCATCGTGCGGCGATAGGCGGTTCGGTCGGAATCCGGCAGGTCGTCCAACAGCGTATCGTCATAGATGGCGTCGCCGCTGATGAACGTACCGTCCTTTTCGTCGAACAAGGCGATCGAGTCCAGCGAATGACTAGGCAGGTGCAGGACCCGAAATTGCCGGTCGCCGAGATCGATGCTGTCGCCCTCGTCCAGAAGGTTTAAACCGCCCGGTTCCCACCAGTTGGCATGCTTTTCGAGCAACGACCACGCACGTTCACGCTCGACCTTGGTGCCGATCCGGTCGGCCAGTTTGTCAAACACGCCGTAGATGACGATGCTTTTCCAATTGCGAGCAGACGAGAGATCATCGACCTGGACGCAGACCTTCGGGTTTGCGCGCATCCACTCGACCTTTTGACCGGGCATAGAGAAGCTGTAGAGGTGGCGATAGGCAAGGGCATAGTAGATTGGCACCACATACGGTTGGCCGTCCATGGCGCAGGCCAAGCGTACCATTCGACCAGCCGAGACGACGGAGGTGTTCTCCTGCGCGGTCATTTCTCTTACGATCATGGTCAGATGCCCCGATAGCCGGGCTCAACTCAGCCTAGTTGGCATATTGCAACTTGTGACGGCGTTTAGCTTAGGCCATGTCCAATCATGTCCTACCTCAAGCCAAGCACCCGAAGCTGATCGTCGTCGTCGCGTTCGACCGCGGCGAGGATGGGGAACTGTTCCCTGCGTTCGGCCCGGCCGATCAGTAAGGCGAGCGTCGCATTAGTGTTGCCGTTGCCGGAAATCATCAAACCCACTATTAAACTGCGGGCCCAGAGCGGTTCGACTGAGCAATGCTGGCAGTGGCATCGAGCTTTGGTTGGGCAGATTACCAAGCATGCTTATCTCGATCACCATCTTCCGCCGGAGAGCCACGACGTAATCGTTTGTCGAGACGGGCTCTATGGCGAAAGCGCCTGTGCCGCCAATCACATTTTCAGCGAAGTAGTCGACAAGGTGGTGCCTGACGCCCTGCATGGTCGTAGGTACTGCAATCGCATTGATTGTGATACCCTTGTTGATTGCCTGAAGTCGGCTCGGCTGAACTGGCAGGCCGTCGTTGTTGGTGCCGTTTGCGGAAATGTCGATAATCTTGCTGGACGCATGCCCTACATAGCCGTCCAGGAGCAGAGCGCCTAAATCGATGGCAAAGGAAATGGACGTCCCGCAGTGGCGGCGGCGGCAGGCATTGCCCTTGTTGCCTTCTCTCCTGATGAACGCCGCTGCACTCTGTGCATCCCCACGGCCGCAAATGCTGGTCCATGGCATCACGGTGCGCTTCTGACCTGAACTTGCCCATTCGACATAGGCTATCGCGATACAGCCGAAACCTCCACGATCGATGGCCGCAATGACTTCCGGCGCTCGGATCGCTTCGGCATGACCTTCGCGTTGCAAGTCGGCAGCGGCAGCATCGATGGAACCCGAGGCATCGACCGCGAACACAATTGCGACATCGACGTCGGCAGCTTGTAAATGCGGACCCGACAGCGCCACAAGACCGACCATCATGGCTGACTTCATCATGTTTCGCCCCCAGTCAGATGGCCAGCAAGAGGGCGAACAAGCGGTTCGTGTCCTTTTTGGTCGATTGGAGGCATGGGACAGCGGTCTTGAAATACCCCTTCGTTTCCATAGGAGATCAGGTACGTCTGCCTTCTCGCGATCCGGTTATGCTCACTAGGATGGAGAGTGACGACGATCCCGCTGCTTGGTTTTGACTGCAGCATTGAGAAAACTGCCCAGACGACCGTGCCCCCGATCGCGAAATGAAGCATTCCTTACCATATAGCAAATGTGCGATGTCTGATATCGGCTCAAAAGGCTTAGCCGCCTCATGAGAGACCGCAGGCTTCTGCATTCGACCCGAAGCCGACATTGCCCTAAACTGTCGTTCTCGGGAATATTTGGGTGGCAACCTGCGGTCGTTGGCCCCAAGCACTGAACATAACGGGTGAGGCAAAAACGAACCCAGGATCGTCTAGCAGCGAAAGCATTCAAGCCCTCACAGGCTTCGAACATCGTCCCTCACAGCGAGATCCGAAAGGTGGCGTCAGAACACCGCTCTGATGTCCGTTGTCAATGCACTGGGCGCGAGGAAACTCCCGTTCCAGAGAAACGGCCGTTCATGTTGATGATCGCGCATGGGTGGAGGCGGAACTGAAGGACGTCGGTGATCAAGCTCTGATGCGCGGGTTGGTTACCGCATTTCCGATTATGCGTCCGGGGCTAAGCCTATCTTACTGCGGGCGTCGGTCACTGCCGGCCACAAAGCGGATGACGGGTATTCCCCTGCCGTTGTTCCGCCCCCGCCCATGCGCGAGGTGCAAGTTCGATGCGGCGATCTACGGTCTGATTGCCTGCGCCTCCCTTGCAACGGCCCACATGAAGCCGGTCAGTTCGCGGGCAATCGCCGTGCAAACCACCGTTGTCCGCTTCCCCCGCCCGGCCAACATGCGATAACGAGCCGTCAACCGACTCTGAGCCTTCCACGCGATCTCTCGCACTTTCGGCGGCGCTTTCTCCAGGCGGTACAGCTTCTTCGCGCCAACCTTCGGCGGGTGGCGATAAGTCCAGGCGCTCTGATGTCCGTTGTCAATGCACTGGGCGCGAGGAAACTCCCGTTCCAGAGAAACGGCCGTTCATGTTGATGATCGCGCATGGGTGGAGGCGGAACTGAAGGACGTCGGTGATCAAGCTCTGATGCGCGGGTTGGTTACCGCATTTCCGATTATGCGTCCGGGGCTAAGCCTATCTTACTGCGGGCGTCGGTCACTGCCGGCCACAAAGCGGATGACGGGTATTCCCCTGCCGTTGTTCCGCCCCCGCCCATGCGCGAGGTGCAAGTTCGATGCGGCGATCTACGGTCTGATTGCCTGCGCCTCCCTTGCAACGGCCCACATGAAGCCGGTCAGTTCGCGGGCAATCGCCGTGCAAACCACCGTTGTCCGCTTCCCCCGCCCGGCCAACATGCGATAACGAGCCGTCAACCGACTCTGAGCCTTCCACGCGATCTCTCGCACTTTCGGCGGCGCTTTCTCCAGGCGGTACAGCTTCTTCGCGCCAACCTTCGGCGGGTGGCGATAAGTCCAGGCGCTCTCGACCAGCATGTGCCGAACCCGACCGTTACCTGCCTTGGTGATTGAACCCCGCCTGACCGTCTCACCCGTTGATCGCTCACCAGGTACGAGGCCGAGATAGCCCATCAGTTGGCGCGGGCTGTCAAATCGAGTCACGTCGCCGACCTCCGTGGCGAAAGTGACAGCGACAATCAGATCGACCCCACGTAGCGTTTGCAATGATCGAACGACTGGGGCCAGCGACCAGGTCGGAATGAACTCCTCAATCACCTTCTCCAACCGTTCGACGCGCTCTTTCGAGACGCGCACCGCCTCGACCATTTCCTGCAATGCGATCTGATGCGCCGGATGATCAAACTGCTGCTCCTGCAGCCAGCGCAGGTATCGCATCGTCCATCCTCTCTTACGTGGGTAAATACGACCATGTTTGAGCATGAAGGCACTTAATTGCTGCCGGTGAACCCGTAATGTCTCGACAGCAGCGGCACGGGCGCGAACAAGATCCCGCATTGCCTCGTGACCTTCATCAGGAACCCACACCGCCGTGAGTTCGCCGGCCCTCAATAGCCGGGCGAGCGCGAGCGCATCTCGACGGTTCGTCTTTACCCTGTCGCCTGGCTTCCTCGGGATCAATGATGGTGCGACAACCATACATTCATGGCCGAGTGAGCGGATGAGGCGATGGAGGCCGTAACCGGTCGGGCCCGCCTCGTAGCAGAAATGCACGCGGTCATACTTCGCGGCAATCCGCTCGATTATGCGGCGCATGCTGACGTCCGATGCTTCAACCTCGCCGAAATAGCGAATTTCCCCGTCACGGCCAGATTCAGCAACAGCAATCGCATTCTTCAGCTTGGCAACATCGATTCCGACAAAAGCCTCTCTGTAATCTGCCACGGCTCGTCCTCCTGTGATGAGGATCGGCTCGGCCCACCCGAGCAACCCTCGGAAGACCAGTGTAGGGCGAGCCACCTCAGGTGCGAAGAAGGACATACGGTCTTACGATCAGTCCGGCGTTCCGCATCTCGACGAGGATTACCTGATCCTTTCGACGATCCATTCAGCCAAGGGCTGCCAGCGGCACATCCTGACCGACACACTGGGTCTGGTCGGGCTCGTTGTCCACGGCGCCGACATCCGGGACGGCGCCGTCGCGGTGCTGAACTCCACTCGCCACCGCAACTCCAGGACGTCATGCCTTGGCACTTCTGGAAGGAAATACCTTCGCCTCCCCGTCTTCGGAGACTACTACGTTGTGCTGGACGAGAGGGCGATTGCCCGCCACGCGGCGCATCAAGACATAGAACACCGGCGTCATGAAGATACCGAAGAAAGTGACTCCGATCATGCCGGAGAACACGGCGACACCCATGGCTGAGCGCATTTCCGCACCCGCGCCGACGGACACAACCAAGGGGACAACGCCCATGATAAAGGCCATCGAGGTCATCAAGATGGGCCGCAGGCGCTGGCGGCTCGCCTCGATTGCCGCTTGAACCGGGCTTCGGCCTTCGAATTCCAGTTCGCGAGCGAATTCGACGATCAGAATTGCATTCTTTGCGGATAGACCCACCAGGACCATCAGGCCTATCTGGGTAAAGATGTTGTTGTCTCCGCCCGTGAGCCAGACGCCCGTAAGCGCCGCCAGCACGCCCATCGGCACGATCAGAATGATGGCAACCGGCAAGGTCAGGCTCTCATATTGGGCTGCCAGCACCAGATAAACCAGCAGCAGGGCGAGAGCGAAGACGATAAAGCTCGAATTGCCGGCGAGGATTTGCTGGTACGTCAGGTCCGTCCACTCGAAATCGATGCCCGGCGGCAAGGTCTCGGCGGCGATCTTTTCAATCGCGGCTTCTGCTTGACCGGACGAAAACCCGGGTGCCGGTCCTCCATTGATATCAGCGGCCAGAAAGCCATTGTAACGCGTGGTCCTTTCCGGGCCATTTGCACTTTCCACCTTGAGCAAGGCGGCCAGCGGGATCATCTCACCCGATTGCGAGCGCACCTGGAGCCGGCCGATATCTTCGGGTATTGCCCGAAATGCTGCATCGGCCTGGACCCGGACGCTATAGGTCCTGCCAAAGGCGTTAAAATCATTGACGTAAAGAGACCCCAGATAAATCTGCAAGGCGTCAAAAACGTCCGTGACGGCGACGCCGAGCTGCTGGGCTTTCGGACGATTGATGTCGGCGAAGAGCTGTGGAACGTTGATCTGGAAGCTGGAGAACAAGCCAGCCAGTTCCGCTGTCTGGCGGGCTTTGGCAAGGAAGTCCTTGGTGGCGTTGTCGAGCGCTTGATAGCCAAGACCAGCCCGATCTTCAATCTGCAGCTTGAAGCCGCCTGTCGAGCCAAGTCCGTTGACCGGCGGCGGTGGGAACATCGCGATAAAGGCGTCCTGGATGCCCGCAAACTTCCCGTTCAGCTGCATCGCGATGGCGCCGCTCGACAGCTCCGGTGACTTGCGCTTTTCGAAATCATCAAGGACGGCGAAGACTATGCCGGAGTTCGAGCCGATCGTGAAGCCGTTGATCGACAAGCCTGGGAAAGCGATCGCATGTGCCACGCCCGGCTGTTCCAGCGCGATGGCACTCATCCGCTTGATGACACCCTCGGTGCGATCGAGCGATGCCCCGTCTGGCAACTGCGCGAAACCGATCAGATATTGCTTGTCTTGCGCCGGCACGAACCCACCGGGAACGCTGTTGAATACCAGATACGTAGCGCCGCCGAGGACCAGGTAGAGAGCCATGACGATGCTCTTGCGCGACACGAGGCCGCTGACCCCTTTGCCATATGTATTGGACGCGGAACTGAACATCCGGTTGAAGCCGCGGAAGAACCAGCCAAAAGCGAAATCCATTGCGCGGGTAAGGCGGTCTTTGGGAGCGTGACGGTCCCTAAGCAGGAGGGCAGCCAATGCGGGCGACAGCGTGAGAGAGTTGATGGCCGAAATGACGGTCGAGATCGCAATCGTCAGGGCGAACTGGCGGTAAAACTGACCCGAGAGCCCGCTGATGAACGCCAGTGGAACGAAGACTGCCACCAGCACCAGCGCAATTGCGATGATCGGCCCGGACACCTCGCGCATGGCGCGATAGGTCGCCTCTCGGGGAATGAACCCCATATCGATGTTTCGCTCGACGTTCTCGACCACGACAATGGCATCATCAACGACGATGCCGATGGCCAACACCAAGCCGAATAGTGTTAGCGCGTTGATAGAAAATCCGAAGGCATACATCACGGCAAAGGTGCCGATGATCGATACGGGAACCGCAATCAACGGAATGATAGACGCCCGCCATGACTGCAGAAAGATGATGACGACGAGAACGACGAGCGCTACTGCCTCGAGCAGTGTATCAACGACCTTCTCGATGGATGCGCGCACAAATTTGGTCGTGTCATATACAATCTCGTACTTGACCCCCTCGGGCATGGCGAGTTGCAGTTCGTCCATCGTGGAATAGATTTGGTCGGCAATCTCGATCGCATTCGAACCGGGCGCCTGTAGCACGGCAACGGCCACCGCCGGCTGGCCATCGAGCAACGAGCGCAGCGTATAGTCGGCCGCGCCCATTTCAATGCGCGCAACATCCCTTAGCCGCGTGATCTCACCGTTCGTGCCAGTCTTGACAATGATTTCGCCAAATTCCTCGGGAGAGCCAAGTCGGCCACGCGCATTCACGTTCAACTGCAAATCTGCGTTGGAAGGCGCAGGCGAAGCGCCGATAATGCCAGCCGCAGCCTGAACGTTCTGCTGGCGGATGGCATTCGTGATGTCGCTCGCGGCAAGACTGTGTTGTGCCGCCTTCTCTGGATCGACCCAGACGCGCATGGCGTAATCACCAGCGCCGAAAATCTGCACCTGGCCGACCCCCTCAATGCGAGCCAGTCGGTCCTTTATATTCAAGGTCGCATAGTTTCGCAGATAGGTGATGTCGTACCGATCCGTGTCGGAAACCAGGTTCACCAACATAATGAAATCGGGCGAACTCTTGATGGTCGTGACGCCAAGGGCGCGCACCTCGGCAGGCAAACGGGGTTCTGCCTGCGAGACGCGATTCTGCACCAGTTGCTGCGCCTTGTCAGGATCCGTGCCGAGCTTGAAGGTTACTGTGAGCGTCAGCACGCCATCGGACGTGGCCTGGCTGTTCATGTACAGCATGTCCTCAACGCCGTTTATTTGCTCCTCGAGAGGCGTTGCTACGGTTTCGGCGATCACAACCGGATTTGCGCCTGGATAGGTCGCACGCACAACGATCGAAGGTGGAACGACCTCCGGGTATTCTGAGATCGGCAGGAACTGCATGCCGATAAGGCCTGCGACGACGATGAGAACAGACAGCACGCCGGCAAACACGGGACGATCGATGAAAAATCGCGATATATTCATTTCCAAGTCCTACTCTGGGACGAAATTTGCATGAATCGTCCTAGTCCCCGGATCGCTCCGCAGGCTGATTAGAGACATTTCAGAATTTTGCGTAGCTTAGAGGCCCTCCGCAACGACCTCTATTTCAGTACAGCGACAGCTTCATCTACCTGCGGAGCTACGAGTGCGCCGGGACGAACTCTTTGCAGGCCGTTGACGACCACCCGGTCACCTGCTGCAAGCCCACTTTCGACAATCCGTTCACCATCCGCATTGCCGCCAAGTTGGACGGGGCGGTAGATCACCTTGTTGTCCGCACCAATGACAAAGACGAACTTCTTGTCCTGGTCGGTGCCGATTGCCCGTTCGCTGACGAGGATCCTCTTTTCGGCCTTCGGTTCGCCGATGCGGATCCGAACAAACTGGCCAGGGATCAGCTTGCCGCCTGGGTTGTCGAAGACAGCGCGGACCCCGATCGTGCCGCTCGCGGCATCGACCTGATTGCCGATAAACTGCAGTTTGCCGTTGATCGACGTACCATTTTCCGTTGGCGATCCAATCTCGACGGGTATCTCTTCGATTGGCGAATTGGCGGCGTCGGATGCTGGAAGCTTGGCGAGGATCTGTGCCGCAACCTCCTCGGCTACGTCGAAGCTCGCATAAATTGGATCGATCGAAACGAGCGTCGTGAGGGTGGGCGAGGCGGATCCGGCGGCGACCAGATTGCCGACGGTGATCTCAACCCTGCCGATGCGGCCGGTCACCGGCGCATACAGCTTGGTATAGCCCAGTTCCAACTGCGCGGACTGCAATACAGCCTGCGCCGTTTTCTGGGCTGCCTGCGCTTCTGTAACGGCATTCTGCCGCTGGTCGAGGGTGCTTTGCGATATCACCTGGTTCTGCGACAGTCGCCGACCGCGGTCCAGTTCGATTTCGGCAAGGTTCGATTTGGCGCGGGCCGATGCCATCTGACCTTCGGCTTGGGCGACGGCAGCCTGATAAGGAGCGGGATCGACCGTGAAGAGCAGGTCGCCTGCATTCACCAGTGAGCCTTCCCGGAAATCCACGGATTGGATCGCGCCCGCGACGCGGGAGCGTATCTGGATACGGTTGACCGCCTCGAGGCGCCCCGAAAACTCCTGCCATTTGTTCACGTCACGAGTCTTTATGATGGTGACGGTAACAGGCACTGCCGGGACTTCCACTGCCCCATCCGATGCCGATGCATTTGTGCTTAGGGGCAGATCGAGAAAGACGGCGGCGGTAAAAACGGACGCAGCCAGTCCCAGGCCGGTGCCCGCAAGGGCCCAGAGTTTGATAGTCGATATCATTGTTTTCTCCTTACGGCCTTTGGAAGCCGGACATGCTCAATGGGTCTTCAGGCCAAATCACCTGGTGCTGAGTTCGCGGGTGAAACTCAAAAAATGGCGACCGACTGCATCTTGCCAGGACGATGCATCGCCGGCGTTGCCACCGTAAATGGATGGCCAACCGGTCCCGGCAGGAAGCGTGTGTTGATGAACTCGGACCCCTGTATCTGTCAGATGTTTGGCATAGCCTCTGGCTTCATCGAGCAGGGGATCGTCGTCCGATGTCAGAACGAGTGCCGGTGCAACGTCACGAAGGCGCGAACAGACGGAGGGGGCAGCGTATGGATGACAAATCCCGCCGCTCAGATAATGGACCCATCCATTCTCCCAACGTTGGCGCATTCCAACATCGTCAGAGTTGCGAAACGAGGGCGAGCCCATGAAGGGATCGAGCAAGGGCGAAGCGAGCACTTGACCATCTAGCTCGCTGGCGAAATGGTCACGTGCCTTCAGGGCGACGGCCGCCGCGATATTGGCGCCCGACTCCTCACCGCCAACAATCAGGAGTGACTTTCGGTCGCCAAATCCCACGCACTTGCTTGCAAGAGCGGAGAAAATCGAAAAGCCGACTTCCAGTGGCTTGGGGAAGATGCCGCCGAGCGGCGCGTTGTAGTCCGGCACGACAACAATTGCGCCGGTGGCAGCAAGGCACCGGGCAACGGGGCACTCTTCGAGACCCGTGCGCATGAAAGCGCCGCCATGAAAATACAGAAGAACGGGCGCGTACCTGGCGGTTTCTGCGCTCTCATAGATATGCGCCGAAACACGGCCTCCAGCCACTTGTTCCAACACCACGTGTCTCACATTGACGATTGTCACATTTGTCGCCGTGGCGGTTGGCATTGCGGGATTCGCTGCATGGGTCATGTCGCCAAGCTAGTATTATTCGCGCTCTTGAATAAGATGGCCTAGCCCAGCTACACTGTTCGAAATTTTCGAACAGTGCCCCCCGATCGAAGGCGCAAACTCCAGATGGATCAGTTGTCGGCCATGCGTGCCTTCATCCGTGTCGTTGAGACGGGCAATTTCACCAAGGCTTCGGAAGTGCTCGGTTTGTCGAAAGCGTCGATGACCAACCTCGTCCAGAATCTCGAGGCGCACCTGCAGACGAAGCTGCTCAATCGGACGACGCGGCGGGTGATGGTCACAACCGACGGCGCCCTCTACTATGAGCGGGCGTTGCGAATTATTGCTGAAGTTGACGAACTCGACAGCAGCCTCACCCAGTCCCAATCTGCCCCAAGCGGACGCTTGCGGGTGGAGATGGCGGGCGTCTTCGCTGACTGGATCGTCATTCCCGCTCTCGATGATTTCAACCGAAATTTTCCGGACATCCATATCGATTTGGGCGTCGGCGACCGGACGGTCGACTATCTTGCCGAAAATGTCGATATCGCACTGCGGGCTGGACAGCCCGCAGACCAGTCCCTCATTGCGCGACGCGTGGGCCACGTCGACATGACATTCTGCGCCGCTCCGGCGTACGTGGAGAAGCTAGGCATGCCGATGCATCCCTCGCAGTTTGAGCAGGACCATCAATGCGTCAGCTACTTCATGCCGCCCAGCAATCGGATCATGCCTTTCACCTTCGTCAGGGGGGAGGAGCAAGTGGAAATAAATCCCCGCTATGTCGTATCCGTCAATGACGCGCGCAGTTATATGACGGCGGTTCTTTCCGGTCTCGGCGTGGGCCAGCTTCCTCGCTTCATGGTCGCTGACGACCTTGCCAGCGGGCGGCTCGTTGCGGTTCTGCCGGACTGGAGCATTGAGGCGATCCCGCTCTACGTCGTTTATCCGCCGAACCGCCACTTGAGTAACAAAGTAAGGGTCTTCGTCGAGTGGCTTGTAAGGCTGATTGCGGAAATGGGTCTAAACCCCCAACATCCGCCGGCCTTGTCAATGGCGATACGAGAGTTAGCCAGAAGGCAGGAGTGACCCACGGCAAAGGGGGCCGCGTGCGGAGAGCCCGAAACCCGAGCCGTCGCTGGGGATGGTCAAGCATGGCCTACCGACGGATGCTTGTCGGGAGGTCACGTTTGGATCATTCGTCGGACCCGCCCCTGCCCGCCGTCCGCAAAAATTTCGGTGCCTTTCACGAAACTCGAAACATCGGAAGCAAGTAAGAGTGCGACGGCGCGCAGAGGAAAGAGCTGACCTTCACCTCCTTGCCGAGTATGAGGATTGCGAGCTGGGCAAGATCGTCACGGCTCAAGCCTTCCTCTTCTTGAGAAAGGCGACCAGCGCCTCGTTCACGACCTCCGACGCCTCGAGCTGCGGCCAGTGGCCCACGCCCTCGAGAGGCAGGAACCCCTTGAGATTCGGCACGGTCGGGGTGAGATCCTCCGCCTTCAGCGCTCGCATCTTTATCATGCCGTCCGCTGTACCGAACGCGAAGAAGGCTGGCTGTTGGATCTTCGCCCCGGCAAATGCTTTTGCTTGGTCGAAATAGGGCTGCATGCCGCGATAGATATTCAGTGGGCCGTGGAAGCCATCACGCTGGAAGCCTGCGATCATCGTCTCGGCGTCCTCGCGGTCAGCGAAGGGCGGGATGCCGATCGGGGATAGCCGGTGCATGTCTTTGCTTGGGTCCATCGGACCCCATGCTTCGGAAGCATCGGGCAACCCCGACATCCAATAGAGAGCGCCCGGGAAAGTCGTGGCCGCATCCGCCCACTCCTGGTCGGCCTCCGGCTTCATGTGGCGGAACATATAAAAGGCTCCCTCCTTGCCGGCGGCCTTCAGCATTTCGAGCATGCTGGGCCCCGCACCCGGTAGCACCGGAGGGACACTGAGGCCGAAGACCGCGTCAAACAGATCCGGACGCATCACCGCCGCGTTCCAGCTCACCGTCGCACCGAAGTCGTGGCCGACCAGGGTAGCGCGCTCGATCCCGAGTTTCGCGAGGATGCCGACAAGGTCTCCGACATGGTAGAGAACCGTGTAAAGCGCGGCGTCTTCAGGCTTGGAGCTATCGCCATAGCCACGCGTATCGAACGATATCGCGCGGTAACCCGCGGCCGCGACTGCCGCCATCTGCCGGCGCCAGCCCCGCCATCCGTCAGGAAAGCCGTGGACGAACAGCACAGCCGGGCCCTCGCCTTCCTCGACAACGTTCAGCTTGACGCCATTGGTTTCTACAAAGGTCTGCTTCAGCGATCTATTCCGATCCACGAAAGTCATCTTTCATGCTCCATTTGAATTGTGAAATTGACGCACACGATGCGGCGACTGCTGAGATCGATTTGTGAAGTACACAGTTCGATAATAGGTCGCGTGCGATCGAGATTGTGTTCGGCTTTACTTGGAACTCTCTGTCATCCGTCTCCGAGTCAGGTCGCAGACTAACCGCTGCCTGACTCCGAGAATTGATGTCAGCACCGGATCGGGTCACTTCCCCGAGAACTGGATCTTCGGGATCGGCTCATGTTTCCGTACAGCCGCGACTGCAATGGCCATTCCCTCTGCGCCGTCTTTGGTATCGAGGATGCCAGCGCCGAGATGGGTGGAGATGATGTCGGCAGCCGAGACGCCACCGCTAGCCCAAGTGCGGATGAGCGTACGCGCCTTGCCGTAAGAGAGGCTCGGCCCTGTCGCGAGATGCTGCACGAGTTCGTCGGAGACTTGCTCCAACTCGCCGTCGGGCACTGAATGGGTTGCGATACCCAGATCGGCCGCGACCTTTCCGAAAATCGGTTCAGAAAGCAGAACGAAGCGCGTGGCGAGTGCTTTGCCGACGCGATCGGCGAGCCGCTGCACGCCGCCTGCCATGGGAAGGCCGCCGACCGATACTTCGGGGAAAACGAGCATGGCCGACTCCGCGACGACGAGGAAATCGAACGCCAAGAGGAGTTCGAAGCCACCGCCCAGGGCCATCCCTTTCAGAGAAGCAACCGTCGGGATGGGCAGTTCCTCGATCAGGCGGACCGAAGCCAGGATGTCCGCCGCAAACGCTTCGAGGAATTTCGAACCCTTGTCCCCGATGGTACCCAGATCGTCTGCCACGGCAAAGTTGCCGGACGCGGACACCAAGTGAAGGACGCGGATGTCGCTTGCATATGCTTGGCGAACGGCAGCCCTCAGCGACGAGGGAAAGTCGGACCCTGGCTCGCTGTCTGCATCACCGAGCAAGATCAGCTTGCCCACCGCACCGTGTTGCTCGAAGCGGAACGAACTCATGGTTTACCTCCTAGTTTGCTGACTATCTAGCCAGGCAGGCCTAACGCCTGCTACAAAATGGCCCGTGTCTCACGTCGCGATTGGCGGATGACCAAAGCCGATTATGTTATGTACGTTACAGAATGGAGTGCTGTCAATGGCTCGCCCTCGCACGTTCGAAGAAAGCGAAGTGCTAGATCGCGCAGCGGACGTGTTCGGCCGCCGCGGCTACGACGGATCAACCATGGCGGAGCTGACGGCCGCGATGGGCTTGAACTCTCCCAGCATCTACGCCGCCTTTGGAAGCAAGCGCGGGCTTTTCGACGCCGTTCTCAGGCGCTGTAGCGCTCGCGAGGACGAGCAGTGGGAATGGGCACTCGCAGCCCCGACAGCCGAAGAAGTCGTCAAACGCTTGCTGACGACCTCGCCAGCGCAGGAGTCCAGCCGCATCCTCGTTCATGCGGGCTTGGCGATGGGCAGTGAGAATGCCGACATTCCCGCTGCACTGCTTCATCGCCGCCAATCGGCAGAACTGAAGCTGCGAGACCGGTTCGAAGAGGCGAAACGGAGTGGCGAACTCCCTGTAGACGCTGACGCCTCAGGGCTGGCGAGCTATGTGACGTCGGTTCTCGGCGGTCTCGCCATGAAGGCCGCCGGTGGAGCAAAGCACAGCGACCTGCGAGAGGCTGCCGAGCAGGCGGCGGCGGCCTGGCGGGCCATCAGCGACGTTGCTGCCGCCGCAAGCGCTTCAACGAGGGGATCGACGCCGGCTGATCAACTTCGCGAACCACGAAAATTCAGTGCTGACACCGCGCTCGATGCCGCCATGAAGGTCTTTTGGACCAAGGGTTTCACGGGCGCGTCGCTGAATGATCTGACCGAGGCTATGGGAATTACCCGCCCAAGCCTCTATGCCGCATTCGGCAACAAAGAAGCACTCTTCTTCAAGGCCCTCGAGCTCTATCAATCCCTTCGAGGGGACTACATAGCTAGAGCGCTCCAGTCTCCGACAGCGCGAGGCGTTTTCGAAGCAATCCTGAGGGGGACGCTACGCACCCAACTGGTGGAGGGACACCCGCGCGGCTGCCTCATGGTCCTTAACTCAATGCCGGGCGGCGATGAGGCGCAGGTGATCCGCAACGAGATCCTCAGGCGCCAGGCCGTCGGGCGCGATCTGTTCGCCGCCCGGTTTGAAAGGGCCAAGATCGAGGGCGACCTACTGCCCACCGTCAATATCGACGGCCTTGTGCGCTTCGTCCAATCCATGATGAACGGCATCCTCATGCAGGCGGCAGGAGGGGCAAGCCGAAGCGAGCTTGAGGGACTCGTCGAGAGCAGCTTGGCCATGTGGACCGCTTCCGCCGATTTACCGATCGGTAAAGACTAGGCGCAACTGACAGATGCCGCAATCTTTACCGATCGGTATAAGGCCTTCGGTCTCCGGAGTGTGCCGCGGTACTGCAGCAACAAGTCGGCTCCTAGGCGGCACTTCGGCCGCCGTCACACGGGAGCACGATCCCTGTCGTCCACCGCGCCTCGTCTGACAGCAGGAAGAGTGCGGAGCGAGCCATGTCATCGGGATCGGCGATATAGTTCATGGGCATCTGGCCAGCCATCTGCAGTTCGGCGATGTGCTCGAGATCGACGCGGCCGCGCTCATTGAGCACAACGGCGAGCGCGTCGGCAGCACTCCTTGTGGTTGTGTTGCAACGTTTTGATTACCGGGCTTGTGGCAAGGAGAGCCTCTGATCTTTCGGAGGATTGAATGTTCAAAGGCCGCCAGTTCGACCAGTCAGTGAT